>NZ_JBTNDU010000008.1:0-142148 GCF_054510835.1 Arthrobacter sp. TmT3-37
GGACTTCTCCAAGGCCCTCGGCCTGAACACCTCATCAGCAATCGCCGAGATGGCTACCGGGATGCTAGGCAAGACGGACTTCTCCAAGGCCCTCGGCCTGAACACCTCATCAGCAATCGCCGAGATGGCCACCGGGATGCTAGGCAAGACGGACTTCTCCAAGACCTTCGGCCTGAACACCTCATCCGCGATCATCGACCTGGTCGACAGCCTCCACGACAAGACGGACTTCTCCAAGGCCCTCGGCCTGAACACCTCATCAGCAATCGCCGAGATGGCTACCGGGATGCTAGGCAAGACGGACTTCTCCAAGGCCCTCGGCCTGAACACCTCATCCGCGATCATCGACCTGGTCGACAGCCTCCACGACAAGACGGACTTCACTAGTCTGATCGAAACTATCCGAACCCATCAGAGCGCCTTCAATTTAGAAGAGATTGAAGCCCAGTTTGATCAAATCCCAGATGGTGAAGCTCTTCTGACACGATCGGCAACGGAATTTGGTCTAACCGTCCCTTTTACTCACGACCCAGTAGTCCGGATGACACTTCAAATCATTGTCACTACTATCTTCACCACGTTCATGCTGTACCTAATCACCGTGGCTCCCACTACTATTGCCGTACTGCAAACTTTCGTTTCTACCAAGACGTCGGTCGAAACGTGGAAGGCCGTTGGTGCGGCCTATGACAAGCTTTACGACAGAAAGCACTATCACCCAGAGAGGGGTACAAAGCGGCCACCCTTGAACGGGCCACCTAGCCCCAACAACGATGTTTGGTGAAGAAGCTACCCCTAGGTCGTCAGAACAAGGTTGGGGCGTCGGGGTCAATGCCGGCGAGCAGAGGGCGGATGATCGGTTCGTTCCATCCGTGCTCGAGGAGGGCTGAGCGCAGCTCGACGGATTGGGCGCGGAACTGGGCGCGGCCGACGCCGCGCCATCGGAAGGTTGAGGCGTTGGCGTGCCGGCCTTTCTGGGACCGGTCGAGCATATTCAGCGCTTGGGTACCGGGCAGCAGGTGCGTGTCCGTCCCGGTACTGGCATGGACGCAGAGCGGCACGTCGCAGACGTGCATGAGCGCGATGCCGGGGTGCAGGGTGTCTCCGGTGAGGTGTTCGTAGGCGTAGCGTTGCGGCCGCAGGGCGCGTTGCTCGCCGTCCCTGGTGACCCAGAACCGTCCGTAGCCGTCGTCGGCGACGGCGCCGGTCCAGATCCAGCAGTCCTGTAGCCTCGGGCCTTTGACGACTTTCTCCCAGAACCGGTCAGCCTCTCCCCTGCGATGCCTCATTGCCGGCTACCTCCGCCAGGACGTCATCGGACCCGCGCCTGCCGGCGGACGATCAGCCGGCGGCCTTCCATTCGCACCACACCTGCGATGACGACGGCAGCTGCAGCAGCGACCATCAACTGCCCCCACCATGGCGCGCCGGCTGCGGTGGCGACGAACCACGATGAGAAGAACCACAGGCCGACGGCCAACGCGCCGGCGACCTGGTTGCGCACACTCGGGGGGATCGGCAGCAACAGCAGGGGAAGTCGGATGAACGCACGGACAAACAGGTAGCTGTACCGGATGCTCGAGGTGAGCAACCAGCGGATGAGTCTGATCATCGTGTTGTCCTGATCATCGGGAGACCTCTGGTGCGAGCCTGGCCTCGAGTGCTTTGACCTCGGCCGCTGATTTTGTCGGTGATTTCGATTTCAGCTTTCGCCCCTTTGCAGGAGTGACCTGGTCGCGCTTGAGTGTCCGGTAGATGGTGGTCCTGCTGACTCCGAGGACCTGACCGATCTGTTCGACGGTCATGTCTTGCTGCTCGTACATTCGCCTCGCGGCGGTGGCCTGATGGGGACTGAGTCGCGGTGGGCGCCCACCGGTGCGGCCTCGAGCTCGGGCTGCCGCGAGACCGGCGTTCGTGCGCTCCTTAATAAGGTCACGTTCGAACTCGGCGAGAGCGGCGAAGACGTGGAAGACGAGCCGACCGCCAGGCGAGGTTGTATCGATTGTTTCCTGAAGGGACTTGAACCCAACGCCCTTGTCCTGGAGCGCTGTGAGCTGGTCGATGAGGTGACGGATGGAGCGACCGAGCCGGTCGAGCCGCCACACCACGAGCGTGTCCCCCGGCCTGAGCTGATCCAACAGCTTCGTGAGCTCCGGTCTCTGATCGAGGGATCCCGAAATAGTGTCGACGAACACCCGATAGCAGCCGGCAGCAGTCAGCGCATCGACCTGCAACGCGGCATCCTGGTCAGTCGTCGACACTCGCGCGTAGCCCAGAAGGTGTCCCATGCTCTTCAATGTAGCGGATCTCGTCCCAAAGGAGCAGAAGTGAAACATAGATTCTGGCACTGAGTATTGCTACACCAAAAGAGCTTCTACGTGATCTTTCGCGGTGTCGCAGTTGCGTGTAGCGAATACGTTCGTATGCGGCTCGATTTCGATCGATGCTGATGCTGCCAGCAACGGTCCCGTACTGCCCACGTCCGACCGTTTAGGGTCATGCGGAAGGCATCACCGCCGACGTCTCCGGTTGTACGCGCAGCGGCGTCCTTCAGCGCGGGCAGTTCCACGGCGAGTGCTTTGCCGCGGGCGATGGCGCTGTCCTTGCCGGCTGAGCGCTGCCTGGTTGCGGTGCCAGCCGCGCTCAAGGCGCTGCAGGCGGTCAGTTCCTGATCGGCTTTGGACTTCTTCAGGTGGACGTGCCTAGCCTCCTTGATGCCGGAAATTTGCACGAAATCGGTGCATGTTAGCCTCGACGCAGCTCGATATCCAGGGCGTCTCGCCCTACCCTAGCCAGCGCGGCATTCACGGCTCCGGTCAACACAATGTCGCCTGCAAGGGAGGATGCCACCACTCGGGGCGGGAAGTGCGACGTCGCAGCGACCTTCGCTTCGATTTGCTCCGCCAGACGGGCGATGGACGGTGCCACCGCACCGCCGATGACCACGGTGTCCGGGTTGAGCAGCGACGCGAGTGTCGAGATGACGTGGGATAGTCGTTCCGCCAAGCGCTCCACGATCTCGACCGCAACGGCATCGCCGTCCGCTGCTGCTGCGAACACCGCCTCAGCGGCCGGTCCGTTTTTCTCCGAGCGGCCCTGCGATAAAACCGTAGTCCGGCCTGCCGCAATAGCTTCAGCCGCCCATGCCCGCGCCAGCGGTGCAATGGCTTCGGGGCTGCCTACACCCTTCACGAGGTCTAGGTAGCGCATCTCGCCGCCACCTCCCAACGATCCATGCAGGAGGTGACCGTCCTCGATGATGCCCGCACCGAACCGTTCGCCGGCCAGGAGCACCAGGAAGCTTCCATCCGGGTCAACGGTGCCGTTGTAACGTTCCGCCAGCGCGGCAAGGTTCGCATCATTCTCAATGAAGGACATCCACTGCGGATGTTCGGCCAGTACGGCTGCCTGATCAACGGCCATCCGTTCCCAGAATGGGTTACCGGTCGGGATGGTGCCGCGGCGGCTGACCGGCGCGGGGATGCCGAAGCACACGGACAGAACGTGCCGCGGATCGATGCCGCCGTCGTCGAGCACTGATTTTATGGCGCGTTGCAGCGCAGCAGTGCGCGGGACTGGATCGGGATTGTCGATGTCGGCGACGAACGGTGCGCGACCACGGCCGACTAACTCGCCGCGCAGGTTGGCGATGACACTGCGGATGCCGCTGTACCCGGCGTCGATGCCGATGACGAAGCCCGCCCGGGCGTCAAGGGCGAACTGTCGGGCGGGTCTGCCCTTGCCGGTGGCGGTGCGCGCGGGCGCCTCAACAATCCATCCGTCACGGAGCAGGTCATCACAGACGCCGAGGACGGTTGCGCGGGTGAGGGACGTTGAGCGGATGAGTTCATTCGCCGTAATGGTGCTGCCCGGTGGGACCCGCCAGATTGTGTTCA
This sequence comes from Arthrobacter sp. TmT3-37, assembly GCF_054510835.1. Classification (NCBI taxonomy): domain Bacteria; kingdom Bacillati; phylum Actinomycetota; class Actinomycetes; order Micrococcales; family Micrococcaceae; genus Arthrobacter; species Arthrobacter sp. TmT3-37. Next base: position 3,897 of record NZ_JBTNDU010000008.1, read on the forward strand.
GGATCAGCCGCGCATTGGAGCGCCGCAGCATGTTGGTCGACGACGCTCCTTCGGAGACCACGCGTCGTTCGGTTCCGGCTACATCTACCACTTCAGCTACCACTCTTGACTCTCCCAGTTTCACCCCTCAACATAGGTGAAGACATAAATGTATGTCATAAATGTATTCCTGAGAACCAAGCAAAGGAGCTTGCATAGGCCGCTCCCTAACCGGCTGCACCCGCAGCGACGTCGGCGCCGTCGGTCGCCAGGCTGATACCAGTTCTGGACAGGCGCCTCTCATTGAGCCCTGCTGTCAGGACCGTAACTTCCTCTAAAACTCTTAGTTCGTTGATGCCTTGACCTGGTGTCATGCGTCGCTTCAACAATTTCGATTATCAACCCAGCAAACCACTAGGGAGCACTATGCGTAACACTGTCCGGTCGTTCGCCGCCATTGCCGGCATCTCATTTCTCATCACCGGATGCTCCAGTGGTGGCGGTGGTGAAGCGACTCCGACCGAGTCAACCGGGTCCACTCAGTCTGCCGGTGAAAGCGCCGCGCCTGCTGTTCGCGGCGATGAGGACCTCATCATTTGGGCCGACCCGGTCCGGATTGAATACATCCAGAAGATCGCAGACGCCTACGCGGAGGAAAACGGCATCACGGTCGGCGTCCAGGGGATCGTCAATACCCGTCAGGATTTCATTACGGCAAACTCGGCGGGCAATGGGCCTGACGTTGTCGTCGGTGCTCATGACTGGATCGGGCAGCTCGTGCAGAACGGCGCCGTCGACCCGCTCCAGCTCTCACCGGACGCCCTGGCCGGGTACTCCGAAACGGCGGTCGATGCTTCCACCTATGAGAACCAGCTGTACGCATTGCCGTATGCGGTGGAGTCAGTCGCCCTGTACTGCAATACCGAGTACGCCCCGGACACCTACGCCTCCATCGAGGACGTCATAGCAGCCGGTCAGCCGGCAGTCGATGCGGGTACCTTGGACGTTCCGCTCATCGTGCAGCAGGGCGAACCGGGCGACGCGTATCACATGCAGCCACTATTCACCTCAGCCGGCGGGTACGTCTTCGGCCGTGACGCGGAGGGCAACTACGATCCGACCGATCTGGGGTTGAACAAGCCCGAATCGATCGCGGCGGCCGAGAAGATCGCCTCACTGGGCGAAACCGGAGCGGACACCATCCGCCGGTCAATCAGCCCCGATAACTATCTCTCGCTGTTCACCGAAGGCCGGGCGGGTTGCATGGTGTCAGGCCCGTGGGCGTTGCCCGACGTCAAGGAAGCGTTGGGGGAGAACTACTCGATTCAGCCCGTTCCGGGCTTCGCGGGCATGGAGCCGGCGGAACCGTTCATGGGCAGCCAGGGTTTCATGGTCGCATCCAACGGCCAGAACAAGGCCTTCGCTCAGGAGTTCGTCGCCAACGGTGTCAACAACGAAGAGGCCATGCAGGCATTGTTCGAGGCGAGCAACCAGCCGCCGGCCATGGAATCAGTACGCGAAGGCGTCACCGATGAGGACGTGCTGACATTCGCCACCGCAGCGGACCAGGGCGCCCCGATGCCAGCGGTTCCCGCGATGGCTGAAGTGTTCGCCCCACTCGGCCAGGCATGGTCAGCGATTATCGGCGGCGCCGATCCGACCGAGACGATGAACCAGACCCACGAGACGATCGCCCAGGCCATCGCCGGTCAGTGACATCCGCTCACACCCGTGGCCGGGCCGACTGGCCCGGCCACGGGTGCCACGGGACCCTCAACGGCCCCATTTTTTTGACCCGTAGAGGTTTCTGAAGCGACTTTGGAGCGTGACGGCGTGAACCAGCGTGTAGCAAGCAGGGCAGTGAAAAAGGCACGCAATGGTGACCTTGGCAGCACAAAAGGAGGATCCAGCGGTGTAGTGGGACTGCTGGTCAAGATCGTCGCTCTCGGCACGATCATCGGGTTGGCGGTCATGCTGACCCCGGCCCTGGTAGGGACCGGACAATGGGCCTTCCTCATCGTCATTTGGGGCATCGTCGCCTTGCTCGCTGTAACGTATGCGACCCGCCGGTTCATCCCGGCCAAATACCTTGTCCCAGGCACGCTCCTGCTGGTGCTGTTCGTGGTGTACCCGATCCTCATGACGTTCCAGCTCTCGACGACGAACTACGGGGACGGGACACGCACCACGAAGGAAGTGACGGTCTCCCGGATCATCGGGAACGCAGCACAGCAGGTCCAAGGTGCCAAAACATTCGGGCTCTCTGTCGGCAGCGAAGGCACAGCCACCTCCGGCCCCTACACATTCCTCCTCGTCGATACCGCCACGAACGAAGTTTTCGCCGGCACACCGGACGGGCTCAGTGAGCTGGACCCAGACACTGTCACGGTAGAAGACGGCGTCATCACCGAAGCGGAAGGGTTCACCCTGCTGGACCGCCGCCAGATCAACGAGTTCAGCCAGCAGGGCGGTGACCTCGAGGGATTCGCCGTGCCGACCGAGGATGGCGTCATCACGGCCCAGGGGTTCAGCGCCGTCGAACTGTTCTCGCCGCTGGAATACGACGAAACCACGGATACGATCACGAACACCGAGACCGGTGTCGAGTACACGCCCGTCCAGTCCGGGGACCGGAAGTTTTTCACCAGCGCTGAGGGCGAGCGTCTCTCCGACCAGTCCTGGGGTGAGAACGTCGGCATGGGCAACTACGTGCGGGCTTTCACTGACCCACGCATCAGCAGCGACTTCGTCGGCATCTTTATTTGGACGCTCGTCTTCGCCGTCCTGTCCGTGGGCACCACCTTCGCGTTGGGACTCTTCCTCGCCACGGTCCTCAACGACGCCCGGGTGCGCGGCCAGAAGGCGTACCGGTCGATCCTGCTCCTGCCCTACGCAATCCCCGGGTTCATCGCACTGCTGGTGTGGTCGAGCTTCTTCAATTCCGAGTTCGGGCTCATCAACAACATGCTGAACCTCGACATCAACTGGCTCGGCAACCCGTTCTGGGCGAAAGTCGCCGTCTTGCTGGCCAACCTCTGGCTGGGATTCCCGTACATGTTCCTGGTCTGCACGGGTGCACTGCAGGCCATCCCGTCGGACTACAAGGAAGCCGCGTCGCTGGACGGCGCGACCGGCTGGACGAACTTCAGCAAGATCACCTTCCCCCTGCTGTTGGTCTCGATCGCGCCTCTCCTGGTGGCCGCCTTCGCCTTCAACTTCAACAACTTCAACGCGATCTTCCTGCTTACCGAGGGCGGGCCATTTAGCCCGGACAACCCGACCGCCGGCGGCACGGACATCCTGATCAGCTACACGTACCGCCTGGCGTTCGGTGGCGGTGCGCAGCAGATCGGCTTCGCCTCGGCGATCTCGGTGATCCTGTTCATCATCACCGGTGTCCTCGCCGCACTGCAATTCCGTGCCACCCGGGCACTCGAGGAGGTTGGCTAACATGACACAGGTAAACCCACAGGCCGGTCAGGTTGTATCACCGTCCGATCTCACCGACCCCGCCCAGCGCGGCAAGCCCTTCAAGAGCTCGCAGGCGAACAAGGTTCCTCGCGGCCGATGGTTCAAGGAAGTCGGCTGGCGTCACCTCGTCGGCATCATCGCGATCGTGTACGCCGTCATCCCGGTCCTGTACATCCTCTCGGCGTCCCTGAACCCCGCCGGCAGCGTGTCAGCGGCCTCTATCCTGCCGCGGGCCATCAGCTTCGAAAACTATGCCGCCCTCTTCAACGACCCGGGGCGCCCGTTCGCCCGCTGGTTCCTCAATACCCTCATCGTGGCGGTCGTTGTCGTGATCGTGTCGCTCTTCTGCAGCGCACTGGCCGCGTACGCGTTCTCCCGCTTCCGTTTCAAGGGCCGGCGCGGCAGTCTCCTCACACTGCTGCTGATCCAGATGTTCCCGCAGTTCCTTGCCGCCGCGGCACTGTTCCTGCTGTTCACGCAGGTTGGTGAGGTGATGCCGGCCATCGGTCTGGACACCCTCGCCGGATACATCATCGTGCTCCTCGGAGGCGCACTGGGACAGGTGTGGCTGATCAAGGGTTTCTTCGACACGATCCCGCGCGAACTCGACGAAGCCGCCCTCATGGACGGGGCCACCCACACCCAGCTGTACTTCAAGATCATCCTGCCGCTCGTCACCCCGATCCTCGCTGTAACCGGGTTGCTCTCCTTCATCGGTGTCCTCGGCGAATTCATCCTCGCGTCGATCTTCCTGCGTGACACCGAGATCAAAACCCTCGCCGTCGGACTGTACGGACTCCTCGACGCCGACCGGACCAACAATCTCGGGATCTTCGCCGCAGCAGCCGTACTCACCTCCATCCCGGTCATCCTGCTCTTCCAGTACCTGCAGAAGTTCATCGTCGGTGGTATCACCTCAGGGGCGGTGAAAGGCTGATGGAAATCCTCGCAGCACACACGAAGGACCAGATTCGCGCGTCACACCACCTGCTCCACCAGCCACACCACGACGGATCAGCACTGTATGTCCCGGAGCAGGCCCCCTCCCTGGGGGACGTTGTCCCGGTGCGCCTCTTCGTACCTCGCGGCCCCGACGGGACACCAGGGGCGACCGCGGTCACACTACGTGCGGTACACGACGGCGAACCACACCTCGAAACCGCTGAGCCGGAGGCCAGTGACACGGCCGGAACGTGGTGGAGGGCACCGCTGCGGGTGGTCAACCCGGTGACCCGGTACCGGTTCCTGCTGACCGGGCCCCCCGGATCCTTTGCCGGTGCGTACACCTGGCTGAACGCCACCGGAATCCACCGCCGGGAGGTCACGGACACCGCGGACTTCCGGGCTGTCGCGCATCCCCCGGTGCCCGACTGGGTTTCCGACGCGGTGGTCTACCAGGTGTTCCCGGACCGGTTCGGACGCTCGACCGCCGCCGACACCAGGACCCTCCCGGCCTGGGCCAAACCCGCTGGCTGGGACGACGCAGTCATCCACCAGGGACCGGATACCCCCTTGCAGTTCTTCGGCGGGGACCTGGCCGGAATCGTCGAACACCTCGACCACCTCGTCGAACTCGGGGTGACGGTGCTGTACCTCACACCGATCTTCCCGGCCCACAGCAACCACCGATACGACGCCTCCACGTTCGACCACGTCGACCCGCTCCTCGGCGGGAACGAGGCATTCACGGACCTAGTACGGGAAGCTCACGCCCACGGCCTGCGCGTGATGGGAGACCTCACACCGAACCACACCGGCAACTCCCACGAGTGGTTCCTCGCCGCGCAAGCCAACGCCGAAGCACCCGAGGCCGAGTACTACTTCTTCGAGAGGCACCCCGACCAGTACGCCAGCTGGTTCGGACTGCCGTCACTGCCCAAACTCGACCACTCATCGACCGCGCTGCGCCGGCGCATGTACGAGGGGGCCGATTCCATCGTCGCGCACTGGCTCACGGCAGGGCTCGACGCGTGGCGGATCGACGTGGCGAACATGACCGGCAGGCACGGCGCGCAGGACCTCACCCACGACGTCGCCCGTACCCTGGTCACCACAGCCCGCCAGACGAGCCCGGAGGCGTGGGTGCTCGCCGAACACGGACACGACGCCGGCCCGGATCTCCAAGGTGATGGCTGGCACGGCACTATGGACTACGCCGGATTTACGCGGCCTGTCTGGACGTGGCTGGGCGGGGCCGAAACCTCCACCCGCCCGTTCTTCGGCCAGCCAGCGGCATCCCCTGTCCTCAGTGGCGTCGACGTCGTCACGGGGATGCGCGAGGTGCACGCCGTGATGCCCTGGCGGGCGCAAGCCGCGTCAACGCTCCACCTCGACTCCCACGACCTGCCCCGGTTTCGGACCGCGGCCGGCGGCGACGGCTCCGGGGACATCTCCGAGCGGGGCCGTGAGAAACACCTGGTGGGGTTGGTGCTGCAACTCACGATGCCCGGCGTCCCGTCGATCTTCGCTGGTGATGAGATCGGCCTCACCGGAGTCGACGGCGAGCACTCCCGCACACCGTTCCCCTGGCACCGCCGCGATGAATGGGACCAGCAAACGCTCGACGCCTACCAGGCGTTGATCGCACTGCGACACCGGCACGTCGCACTACGCCACGGGGGCCTGCGCTGGGTGCACGTGGACGACGATTCGATGACCTACCTGCGCGAGCACGCCGACGAACGCATCCTCGTGCACACCGCCCGCGCGGACCACCGACCGGTGACCCTGCCCCTGAGGGCCCTCGGCGTCGGATCGGTAAGCCACCTGGTTCCCCTCCTCGGCGAACCCGGTACCTCGGTCGACGCCGATAACGTGCAGTTGCCGGCCGGCGGACCGGCAGCCCATGTATACCGGCTTCCCTCGGTTCCCTGACAGCAGAAAGGCGATCTTCATGTCAACCGAGAGGATAAGCGAGGAACCACAGACCTGCCCGCACTGCGGCCAGCTCCTGCATGAAGAGCCCATCATCATCGACCACGCGCTACGCGTCGGACTGGCCTGCACCCAGCACGGCGTCGCAACCATCACAGAGCCCTTCACCATGTAACCGTTAGCAAAAACAAACGGTTCACCTCGTCCCCTTGGTGCTTGTCCACCCACCATGCGCTTTTACACAGGCCCACCCCCTGCAGCGGCTTTTCCCAAGTGTGCTGGGTCGCCAGCACATTGGTGTTTTCTGCAACCTAATGGCCAAGGACCCATCCTCGCGAATTACATCCTGCGCTCAGTGGGGTCTGTGGAGCATCAATGGCCAGTCCAAACCCACCCAAAATAGATATCAACCGAAAAGAACAGGACCACCCTTTGACCACCACCGCCACCCCAGCAAAGTCCTTCGAATCCGAGCGCATGGCTGATCCGAACTGGTGGCGTCAAGCCGCGGTGTACCAGATCTACCCGCGCAGCTTCGCCGACTCCAACGGTGACGGCATCGGCGACATCAAAGGCATCACCGCAAAAATCCCGTACCTGAAGTCCCTGGGAATCGACGCCGTATGGCTGAGCCCGTTCTACCCTTCAGCGCTGGCTGATGGTGGCTATGACGTTGATGATTACCGCAACGTGGACCCCAGACTGGGAACGCTCGAAGACTTCGACGCGATGGTCGCTGCCCTGCATGCCGCCGGTATCAAGCTGATGGCAGACATCGTGCCCAACCACTCATCTGACCGGCATGAATGGTTCAAGGAAGCCCTCGCGTCACCAAAGGGCTCCGCTGCGAGAGACCGCTACATTTTCCGCGACGGTAGGGGAGAAAACGGCGAGCTACCGCCGTCGGACTGGGACTCTGTCTTTGGCGGACCGATCTGGGACCGCATCACCGAACCCGATGGCACCCCGGGCCAGTGGTACATGCACATCTTCGCCAAGGAGCAGCCGGACTTCAACTGGGACAACCCCGAAGTCCGTGATGACTTCCTGAAGACCCTGCGCTTCTGGTCCGACCGCGGGGTGGACGGCTTCCGCATCGACGTCGCCCACGGCATGGCGAAGGACCTCTCCGAGCCGCTGCCGTTGAAAGCAGAATTGGAAGCACGAGCCGGAGCCGACGGATTCATCGATGGTTCACACCCGTTCTGGGACCGCGACGAGGTCCACGAGGTGTATGCCGAGTGGCGCAAACTTTTCAACGAGTACACCCCGCCGCGCACAGCCGTTGCCGAGGCCTGGGTCCACGAGACACGCCGGGCCCGCTACGCCAGCCCCGAAGGGTTGGGGCAGGCCTTTAACTTCGATCTCCTACTAGCAGACTTCGAGGCACCGACATTCAAGAAGGTCATCACGGATAACCTCATCGCGGCAAAAGAGACCGGGGCGTCCTCGACCTGGGTGTTCTCCAACCACGACATGGTCCGCCACGCCACCCGCTACGGTCTGCCCAAAGGCACTGACACACCAGCCCAGGGAACCAATGCGGCTCAGGACGTGACTGCGACCGAGCCCAGGGGCCAGGACGGCAAGGCCTGGCTGCTGGCGGGCGGGCCTACCGGCGAACTGGACGTGACCTCTGGCCTGCGCCGCGCCCGCGCCGCATCCCTGCTAATGCTTGCCCTGCCTGGTTCGGCTTATCTGTACCAGGGAGAGGAACTGGGCCTGCAGGAAGTCGCGGAGATTCCAGACTCGGAGCGGCAGGACCCCGCGTTTTTCCGCAACAAGGGCATCGAAGTCGGGCGTGACGGCTGCCGTGTGCCCCTGCCATGGACGACGAAAGGCCCCTCCTTTGGATTTGGAGACGGCGGAGCACACCTGCCGCAGCCGCAGTGGTTCAGTAAGTACGCAGTGGAGGCGCAGGACGGCACGGAAGGCTCAACCTTAGAGCTCTACCGCACCGCCTTGAGGCTACGTCGCGAGCTCCAAACTGATGAGGAATTGGAGTGGGTCGAGACCGGTGATCCCGAGGTACTGCACTTCCGTCGCCCGGGCGGCTGGCAGTCGATCACCAACTTTGGGGACACTCCCGTCGATCTCCCCTCCGGAACCGTGCTGATCAGCAGCGCACCTCTTGAGGGCGGCAGCCTGCCGGCAGACACCACGGTGTGGGTGCGTTGACGCAGGCATGAGTAGCACTCACCGTCGGCAGGGTCGGCCTTGCTACTGGCCTCGTTCCTTCGGGTTGCGGCTAGGACGTCCTGCCGACGGCAGGCCCTGCGCCGGTGGAGCCGCGCACTACAAGATCGGCTTGGAATAGCATGTCTGTACGTGTGGCCTGGTCACCGGCCAGTTCCGTAACCAGCGCATGGACGGCGGCCTCCGCCATTCCAGCGATATTTTGCCGCAGGGTGGTCAGCGGTGGGTTGGTGAAGGCCATGAGCGGCGAGTCATCGAATCCGATCACCGAGATATCCTCGGGTACGCGGAGCCCGCGCGTCTGTGCGGCCCGCACCGCTCCAAGGGCCATGACGTCCGAGGCACACACGATGCCCGTATGGCCGCTGTCGATGAGTTTGTTCGCCGCGCTCTGTCCGCCCTCGATGGTGAACATGCTGGAGGCGACGTGAGGATCCGCGTCGTGCTCGCCGAGGAAATCGGCGAGCCCGGAGCGGAACCCCTCCATCTTGCGGCGGCTCGGGATGAAACGGTCGGACCCGGTCGCGAAACCGATACGTTGATGGCCTTGCGTCGCGAGGTGCCGGACGGCGGTCCGGATCGCCGTAGCGTCATCGTTCGAGACAGACGGCGCGTCGATTTCTGCCCGGGCCCCGTTCACCAGCACGAAAGGAACACGGCCGCGTAACCGCCGGTAGCGCTCTATTCCCGCTCGACCGTCAGCGTGCGCCGCACACACGAAGATGATGCCGCTTACGCCCTGGTCGAGCATGAGTGCCACGTACTCGTCTTCGGTGATGCCGCCGCCCGGCAGCGTGCACAAAGCTGGAATGTAGTCATTGGGTGCCAGCAGGGCGGCGATGGCCCCGGCGAAGGCGGGGAAGATCGGGTTTACGAGATCCGGTACGACGACGCCGATCTGCCCTTTCGAGCGCCCCGCTGTCCTAGCGGGCCGCTCGTACCCGAGATTGTCCATCGCAGTAAGGACAGCCTGCCGAGTTTCCTGGGAGGCTCCTCCCTTCCCATTAAGAACACGTGAGACGGTGGGGACGCTGACGCCCGCGCTACGGGCGACGTCGTCCAAGCGCGGGCGAACACTGCGGGGTTCGGAGGTCATGGCTTCAATGTAGTGCCAGCCCAAAATTCATCCATGAAACTTTGCGCGAAACTTTCATATTTTCGTTGACTGCCGGTAGTGGCCTCTCTAAGCTCGGGGTACCCACCCCTCCTCAGTCCGACTCAGCAGAGACGCTCGGTCGGGAAGGATCACCATGACACCCCGAGACACCACGGGCACGGCTCAGCTGGGCAGCAGGCCCTCCTTGAAGCGCCAGACCCGACTAGCCGCCGCCGTCGTCCTGACCGTACCGCTCCTCGCCACGCTCATGCCGGCCCCCGCGATGGCCGACCACACAGATGTACCAAACACTGTCGGGCTCGTCGGTTCCCTACAATCCGAGCTCGGCTGCCCTGGAGACTGGCAGCCCGACTGCGCAGCAACACAGCTTGTACCCGTGGACGGATCGCCGGACACATGGGCGACAACCTTCGATGTTCCCGCCGGCTCCTATGAGTACAAGGTGGCGCTAAATGACTCGTGGGGAGAGAATTACGGTGCCGACGGCGCAGCCGGCGGCGCCAACTTGGCGCTGCAGACAGCGGGAGGCCCGGTGACTTTCACCTACAACCATCGAACGCACGTCATCTCGAGCGATGCACCGCAGGCTCCCACGGCCACAATGGCGGGCCATTGGCTCGCCGAGGACACCCTCGCCTGGGACGTCGATCTGCCCGCCGATACGCAGTACAGGCTGTACACGGCGCCCGACGGCGGACTCGCCGTCGAGGACAACGTCGTCACGGGCGGAACATACCTCGGGCTCGAGCGCAGCGGCGACGCACTGCCGGCCGATCTCGCGGCCCGGTACCCGCACCTCGCCGCCCTCGATACTTTCAAGCTCGGCCGGAAGGACGCCCGGAACGCAGGCAACCTGCTGAAGGGGCAGCTGCTCCTGGCGGCGGTGTCACCGGACGGCACCGTGCTGGCGACCACCGGTGTCCAGGTACCCGGTGTGCTCGATGACCTCTACTCAGGCGCCACGCGTAACGAACTCGGGCTCACCTGGAAGGGTCAAAAACCGCAGCTCGATCTCTGGGCGCCGACAGCGCGCAGCGTCTCCGTGCAGGTCTTCCGGGAGGGCTCCGGAGGCGATCCCATCGCCACACGTGCCCTCCGGCAGGACAAAGACGGCGTCTGGAGCGTCAAGGGCGAGAAGGACTGGAAGGGCGCGTACTACCTGTACGACGTCGAGGTCTTCGTGCCCGAAACCGGCGCTGTGGAACACAACCTGGTCACCGACCCGTACAGCGTGGGCCTGTCCACGAACTCGGAGCGGTCCCTCTTCGTCGACCTCGCCGATCCGACCCTCGTGCCGGCTGACTGGAACCGGCTCGCCAAGCCCGTTCTCGAGCGCCCCGAGCAATTGAGCGTCTACGAACTCCATGTACGGGACTTCTCAATCAGTGACACCACTGTGCCCGAGACCGAGCGCGGAACCTACGCTGCCTTCTCACGTCAGGACAGCGATGGCATGAAGCGCCTCTCCGGGCTCGCCGACAGCGGGCTGAACGCTGTGCACCTCCTCCCCGTCAACGACATCGGCACCATTGAAGAGGACAGGTCCCTGCAAGCCGAACCCGCGTGCGACCTCGCGTCCTACGCCCCGGACAGCACGGAGCAGCAGGAGTGCATCTCGGCTATCGCCGGCCAGGACGGCTTCAACTGGGGCTACGACCCGCTGCACTACACGACACCAGAGGGCTCCTACTCGACCAATCCCGAGGACGCTACCCGCATCCGGGAGTTCCGCGGCATGGTCGCCTCGCTCAACGAATCCGGACTGCGTGTCATCCAGGACGTCGTCTACAACCACACGGCCGGCGCGGGCCAAGCGTCAACAAACAATCTCGATCGCATCGTGCCGGGCTACTACCACCGACTCAATCCCGAGTCGGGCGCCGTCGAGACCTCGACCTGCTGCCCTAACACGGCAACCGAACACACCATGATGGGCAAGCTGATGATCGACTCGATCGTGACGCTCGCCCGGACTTATAAGCTGGACGGATTCCGATTTGACCTGATGGGACACCACTCGAAGCAGAACATTCTCGACGTCCGCGCTGCGCTGGACAAGCTCACGCTCAAACACGACGGGATAGACGGCAAATCCATCTACCTCTACGGGGAAGGCTGGAACTTCGGGGAGGTCGCCGATGACGCCCGCTTCGAACAGGCCACGCAAGCCAACATGGCCGGTACTGGCATCGGAACCTTCAACGACCGCCTTCGTGACGCGGTACGCGGCGGAGGTCCATTCGACGAGGATCCGCGGGTCCAAGGCTTCGCATCGGGGCTGCTGACCGACCCCAATGGTATTGAGGCAAACGGGACCGAGGACGAACAGCGTGCACGGCTGCTCCAATCACAGGACCAGATTCGGGTAGGCCTGACAGGCAACCTGAAGGACTACGCCTTCACCGACCGGTTCGGCAACGAGGTAACCGGGGCAGACGTCGACTACAACGGCTCTCCCACCGGATACACCGCCGACCCGCAGGAAGCCATCACCTACGTTGAGGCGCACGACAACGAGACCCTCTTCGATGCCCTCGCCTTCAAGTTGCCGACCGACACACCCATGGCTGACCGGGTCCGCATGCAAACACTGGCCCTTTCGACGACGGCGCTGGGACAGGGCGTGTCCTTCTGGCACGCAGGCGGAGAGGCGCTGAGGAGCAAGTCACTGGACCGCAACAGCTACGATTCCGGCGACTGGTTCAACTTCCTGGATCACACCGGAACGGACAACGGCTTCGGACGCGGGCTGCCTCCACGCACCGACAATGAGGACAAGTACGGTTTCATGCAGCCGCTGCTCGCCGATCCGGCCCTTAAGCCCTCACCCACTGACATCGAAGCGGCCCTTACGCAGGCGCAGGAGCTACTGCGCATTCGCCAGGGTAGCCCGCTCTTCAGTCTCGGTACAGCGGACCTTGTTCAGGAGAAGCTTTCCTTCCCTGGAACGGGCCCAACTCAGGCACCCGGCGTGATCGTGATGCACCTCGACGACACGGCCGGTCCGGACCTTGATTCCGAGCGCTCGGGCATCGTGGTGGTATTCAACGCTTCCGACGAAACCACCATGCAGCAAGTACCAGCGGCGATAGGAAAGGGTTTCGCGCTGCACCCCGTACAAGCTGATGGGAGCGACGAATTGGTTCAGCAGGCAACAGCCGACGCGAACGGTGTCTTCACAGTTCCCGCGCGGACGGTGGCGGTCTTCGAGGCGCAATAAGTCAGCCTCGGGCGGCTGAAAGTGGTCGTTGGGCCCCTGATTGGATCAGGGGCCCGAGCGGACCATCCACCAGTGACCCTTCCTCTACAAGTCCTTAGCCGCCATGCAGTTGTTGGCCGAAGGAGTGGCAGCCCATTTCTACTGACTTAGTACGATGCCCTGACCTCCAGTTGGCCTGCTGAGCAACTGTCATAACTCGTACTCAAAGAAGGCGGCCCAGGGAGCCCGACCGCCATCAGCCGATCATTTAGTGCACAGCGATACAGCATTCGCCATAACTCGCCTTCCCAAGGAGACCCTGTGAAACCCCGCCACGCCACCGTAGTCGTGCTGACCGCCCTTGTTGCCGGTTCCGTCACGTCCCTGCCCGCCACCGCCGCCCCGAAGGATCCTGGCGACTCCCCTCCCGCTACTGCGCAGCATTCCCTGCGTTCGGCGGTCACCGACGAGAACTTCTACTTCGTCATGGCCGATCGCTTCCAGAACGGCAGCACGGCCAATGACGACGGCGGTCTCGGACCTGACCCGTCCGTCTCCGGCTTCGACCCCACCCGGATGGGCTATTACAACGGCGGGGATCTCAAAGGCCTGCTGCAGGAACTCGACTACATCCAGGGCATGGGAACCACCTCCATCTGGTTGACCCCGAGCTTCAAGAACCGTGCAGTACAGCCAGAGGATGGAACTGCTGGATACCACGGCTACTGGATCACGGACTTCACGCAGATCGACCCGCACCTGGGCACGAACGACGACCTGAAGGCCCTCATTGACGCAGCGCACGCGCGTGGCATGAAGGTCTACTTCGACATCATCACTAACCACACGGCCGACGTGATCGGGTACGACGCCGGAGAGCGGGCACCGTACATCTCGAAGGACGAGGAGCCCTACCGCGACGCGGACGGCAACGCCTTCGACGACCGCGACTACGCAGGTACGGGTACCTTCCCGGAGCTGGACGCCACAACGTCGTTCCCGTACGTCCCCGTGGTGTCCGAGGCGGACCGGGACCTCAAGGTGCCGGAGTGGCTGAATGATCCCACGCTGTACCACAACCGGGGCGACACGACCTTCGCGGGCGAGGACTCCTTCTACGGGGACTTCTTCGGGCTCGACGACCTCTCCACCGAGAACCCCCGGGTGGTCGACGGCATGATCGACATCTACAAGACGTGGATCGCCGACTTCGGCGTTGATGGTTTCCGGATCGACACCATGAAGCACGTCAATGACGAGTTCTGGCAGGCCTTCGGTCCCGAGGTGCTCTCCTACGCCCAGGAGCAGGGCAAGGACGAGTTCTTCATGTTCGGCGAGGTCTTCGACACCTCCAAGTCCTTCACCTCCCAGTTCACCACCCGCAACCGCATGCAGTCCGTCCTCGACTTTCCGTTCCAGGCCGCCGCCCGGGGTTATGCGTCGCAGGGCGCGCCGGCGTCGGACCTCGAGTCCTTCTTCGCGGGCGACGACTGGTACACGGACGTGGACTCCAACGCCTACAGCCTCCCGACGTTTCTCGGGAACCATGACATGGGACGCATCGGCAGCTTCATCACCTCGGACAACCCGGGAGCCGCAGAGGACGAACTGCTGGCACGCGACACCCTCGCACACGAACTCATGTACTTCTCCCGCGGCAACCCGGTCATCTACTACGGCGACGAACAGGGCTTCACCGGCCTCGGAGGCGACAAGGAATCCCGACAAAGCCTGTTTGCAAGCCAAGTTCCCGAATACCTCGACGACAACCTCCTCGGCACCACAGCGACCCACGCCACAGACAACTTCGACACCGGGCACCCGCTCTACCAAGGCATCGCGACCCTTGCCGAGATCACAGCAGAACACCCCGCCCTACGCAACGGCGCCCACCAGCACCGCTACGCCTCCGATGGCCCCGGCATCTACGCGTTCTCCCGCATCGATGCGAAGGACCAGCGCGAATACGTCGTAGCGCTCAACAACAGCACCGAACCGCAGACCGCGGCCATCCCCACCTACGCCGCCAAACGGAGCTTCGGACTCGTCCACGGCGAGGCACCCACCCGGCTGAAGTCGGGCACCGACGGCACGCTCAGCGTCACCGTACCCGCCCTCTCCACCGTGGTGTACGAACTCTCCGGGAAGATCCCACACTCCAAGGCGGCTCCGGCCATCACGCTGCAGCAACCTGCTCCCAGTGCGGAAGACAACGGCCGCATGAAGGTCGCCGCCGACATCACCGGGTCCTCGTTCTACGAGGTCACCTTCGAGGCGCGCGCGGCAGGATCGGACTGGGCAAGCATCGGCACGGACGATAACGCCCCCTACAACGTCTACCACGACACCAGCGCACTACCGACCGGAACTGCCGTCGAGTACCGCGCCGTCGTCCTCGACAACGGACGCCACACACGGACCTCCGCCACGGCGTCGGCCACCGTCCCCGCGCCTCGACTCACCATGGGTCTGCCCGCCGAGGGAACCCAGGTGCAGGACGAGGTGGAGGTGACGGCGACGGCGAGCCCGGAGAAATCCGACTACACCGTAACGCTCGAACGCAGCGTTGCCGGCGGAGCATGGACCGCCATCGGCACCGATGACTCGTCGCCGACCTACACCGCCATCGACGACCTCGCGGCGCTCGACCTTACCGAGGGCACCCAGGTGAGCTACCGGGCCGTGCTCGGCACATCCCTCAGCGACATCAGGACGGTAACCGTCGGTTCCGTCACCAAACAGCCAGGCACGGTCGCAGTGGCCGGCAGCCTCAACTCGGAATTGGGCTGCGAAACCGACTGGGACCCAGCCTGCGACCAGGCACAGATGACATTCGACGACCCATCGCAGAAATGGGTTCTTGAAGTCGCTGACCTGTCCGCTGGCAGTTACCAGTACAAAGCCGCCCTCGACCGCGGCTGGACCGAGAACTACGGAGCCGGCGGTGCACCCGACGGCAGCAACATCGTGCTCGAACACTCGGGCGGCCCGATAACCTTCACCTACGACCACCAGACGCACATCATCACCACGCAATAACCAATTCATAGGAATGACGGCGGCCGGGACTCTTAGGTTCCGGCCGCCGTCGGGATGATGCAACATAGCCAACAGTTCATAAAATGTCCCTTAAAATGGAGCACGAAAGCGGCATGATTTCGCGACAGCTCGGTAACTCATCCCTAAGCGTTTCTGCACTTGGTTTCGGTGCGGGCCATATCGACACGAGGAATCTGAATGAGAAGACCGCGCAGGACCTCCTTGATACCGCCCTTGATTTGGGCATCACCTTCTTTGATACCGCCCGTGGCTATGGTGCGTCCGAAGAACGGCTGGGACGATGGCTGGTCCCACACCGGGACCGCGTCGTCCTGTCCACGAAGGTCGGCTACGACGTTCCAGGACAGAAGGACTGGACCGCCGGAGCCGTCACAGGCGGCATCGACCGGGCCCTGAAAGTACTGAACACCGATGTCATCGATGTGGTCTTCCTGCACTCCTGCCCCCTGTCTGTTCTTCAGCAGGGAGACGTCATCGACGCGCTGCTTGCCTCCCAGGACGCCGGAAAGATTCGGGTCCCGGGCTACAGCGGTGAGAATGCCGAGCTAGCCTGGGCCGCGGACGCCGGCGTCTTCGGTGTCCTTCAAACCTCGGTAAACCTGACAGACCAGCACTCCCTAAGGCACACTCTTCCCCGCGCTCAGGAACACCACCTCGGGGTGGTCGCCAAACGTCCCCTCGCCAATGCCCCGTGGCGCCACCCCCAACGACCCACCGGGATGTACGGGGAAACCTATTGGGATCGGCTCCGCCGTATCGGCCTTCACCCCGCCGACGGTGACTGGGCCGGAACCGCCCTGCGATTCTCGGCCTTCGCCCCCGCAGTCAGTACCGCGATCGTCGGCACGTCCAACAAGCGCAATCTCACAGCCGCAGCCTCCGCGCTCGACAAAGGGCCCCTGCCTGCCCCTGAGCGGGAACGATGGGAACAAGCGTTCGCTCCCTACGACGGGAATGGGCCGGAGAAATCTAAAACCCGAACACCTGCCCGGCTGGCCCCAGGGGACAAGAACCGCCAAACCACCGGTGTGACAACCCTCGAAACAGATATCGATCTGTTCTCACCACTAGAGCGGTTCTGCTGCCTGGTCGTTTGGGAGTGACGCCGAACTCTTCTTGCTGTTCTGCAAGGATCAGTAGCCGCTATTTCACTACCGGCCCGGCGCAAAGCTCGGATGCCTGGATGTCTTGTCAAGGACCATCCGCAAGACGCCTGAGAGCTACCGGGCTCGAGACGGCGCGTCGTGTCTTATGGCTTGTGTCCGCAAGCTACGTACCGTGCCCCCCGTTCACGGCACGCTGTCATTCCACTCACGATGACCAGGGTTTCCAGCGCGTCTTGAAAACCTAAAGCTTTACAAGACACCCCAACTGGTTCAGCACCGACCCATCGCGGGCACTAACGGTCTGGATAAGGTTTGACAGCAAATGTAGCAAAAACATTCGTTTATGGTGTTGGGGCCGATTGTGACTAAGGCGAATGAGATTTCTTTTGTATGTTCCAAAGACGTCACGACTTCGTAATTGAGTTCGCGACGACAAGACTCCTGCTCACAAGCACTGCTGGCATCAACTGAGGCGTCACTCTCCTACACCAGCAATCCGCCTCAAGGAGGCGGAGGCGTAATTAGGCAACCGCCGACCTTCGCGTAGTTACCCTTGAAGCCTGAAGCCTTGATCAAAATTTGTTCAACAATTGCAACGACACCCAAAACCACACTGTTTCTCCGTTGCCCCCTCCTAGAGTTGATCCTGCTGTGCCGCGGTACTGTCCTTGGATAGTGGGCCGCCGTGCGACAGCCCGGCGTGCATGCAGCGTGGATGGATGTGCATGAATAGCAGGATCACTCCCGACGAAGCCTTTCCGGAGGTGGCGCAGCTGCCCACCTCCGGAAAGGTCGAGGTGCTTAAAAGAAAGGTTCACCGTAAACTCGAGTTCGAATACGGAAGCTTGCCCTACCAGGTGGTGGTTCTGCGGTCTTAGGCGAGGGGTTCTCCGCAGGTTTGCGGTTTGGGTGCGTAGTGGTACCAGTCCGGTAGTGCGCTGGTGAAGCTGGTGCGGGTGGTGTCGTTTTCCAGGACCGTCCAGTCCACGGGCGCGCCGACTTCGGGTTCCATCTTGTTCCACTCGAACCAGTTGACCATCTTCAGTTGCGGGAATCGTTCCTGCACTGTGGGGGCGAAGACCTGCTCCCACCATGCCCGCTTGATATTCAGGCTTCGCAGCTCGCCGATGTCGGCCTGCACCAGAGACGCTGTCTCGGGGATCGCGACGGGTTTGCCGTGGTCGACTCCGTACTGGGTGTAGAAGTCCGGCAGCATCGCGTCGTTGCCGTTCTTGCCGTTGTAGGTACCGGTGAGCTGGTCGATGAACTTGCCTTCTTCGGGCATCTCACTTTCTGCCCAGGGGTAGGTGTTGCCCCAGTGGTAGAGGGACATGCCCACCCAGTCCACGGCGTCATCGCCCGGGTAGTAAGGGGCGTACGGGTCATCGAAGGACGTCAGGGCGCCGTCACCGGTGGTGTCCAACTCCGCGAATCCGGGGGATCCGGGGAGGGATTCGAACTCACCTCCCGCAAACGGGTACCCGCCGGCGTAGTTCGGCGCCCACATCATCGCCGACCCCGGGGCCTGCTCGTGGACGGCTGATGCGACGCGTCGGTAGGCGGCGATGTACTCGGCTGGTTGCTGTCCCCAGGGGTACCAGGACCCGTTCATCTCGTGGGCGAAGCGAACGATCACCAGCACGCCGTTGGTGTTGAACCGTGCGAGGAGGGCTGCGAGCTCGTCCGCGCGCTCGGACGTGACCGCGTCGAGTCCTTCCATCGGTTCCAGGGTCAACAGCAGCGTGCCCCCGTTCTGGCGTAACTGTTCGGCCGCTGATGCCAGCAGGTCAGGGTCTTCCTCGTTGAAGGGGAAGTCCGCGAATGTGACCGCGACAGCGGGGCGTTCACCGAGCTTGTCGGAGTACTCGGCAAGGGTTTCCCTGCCCCATTCCAGATTCACGCCCATCAGCGTGCCAGTATCCGGGGCGAGGTTGCGCCCGTCGATCGGATCGCAGGGGACGGCTTTGGGGTTGATGTTGCAGGCGCATAGGGACAGGAGCAGCATCGCCATGACCAGGCGAACGAAACGTGAGACCACACGTCCAACCTACTGGTGAGGATCCACCCTGAAAGCGGAAACAGACCGAACTTCACCCAGTCCTGCGCCTACCCTGACCAAATAAGTTCCCCAGCTTCAGAAGCTCCTACCCTGCGTCCAGCATATTGACGGCGGAGCGGCCGAGTCGACCCCGGCGAGTAGGTGGCTTCCCACGTCCCCGTTGCACGGATAGCTCCGGTGGCGGACCAACTGACCGTCCCCTGGGCGGTGCCTTGGAAGGTGCTGAAGAGGAGGTTGCAGTCGGGTCTCGGCCATTCCGGCGCGTCCCGTCATCGGCTTACGGTCGAAGTGAACGCCTCACCCTCACCGGAGCGACAAGGACCATGCCGTGACAATAGTGCAGCAAACATTCAACATTCAGTTCGCCTCTTGGCTTCCGCGGTCAGGCGGCTGGGCGGGATTCATGATTGCCGCCGCGATCGGGCTCACGTCATGTGCCAGTGATGGTGAGGACAATTGGAACTCCACGGCGGTAGGGGACGACAAGAGCGTCGGGGCCCTTGACCTGCGCAGTGTCCTTCTGGTTGCGTCCGAGGAGAACGAAGCCGCGAGAATTCTCGGCACCCTGGAGAACAACAGCGATCAGTCCGTTCAGGTGACAATCAGCGATGCTGATGAGGAAACGGTGCTCACCGTGCCGGAGCAAGGCAGCCTTGCCCTGGATACGAACGAGACAGTCATCCGAACCGCCGGAGACTCACCAGGTGCCCGAACCACCCTGACGGCCAGTACAGGCGAAGGGGCCGTGGACCTTCTCGTACCGGTCGTCGACGGCACCCTTGACCCATACCGCCCCTATCTCCCTGACTGACATGCAAACGCGGCAGCGCTGATGTCCAGAAATGCCCGCAGCATCCATACACCCGTCATCAGCGCTCAGCAACGTCCGCGAAGCAGCCAGCACGACACGTGAAGGGGTGACACAGCGGCATCAGCATTGGAAGCGAAGTCACCATGCACGCACAAGCCGAACTGGAATTCGTCCGGCAAACCCCTGTCGAGGACATCATGATCATCTTGCAAGCGCGTTCGGATTCCGAGCAATGCACAGCCAATAGACCCGTCCTCAGTGAGGATATTCAGGCCCTCCTGTGTGCCGCTGTTGCTGATCTGGAGGCCCTCGACGACCGCCTCCACGCAACGCGGTTAACAACCCGTAGCACCAGCTGACCCTTGATGCGGCACTTCGTGCTGCACCACGGCAACGTGGCATCGCGGCCGATCAGAAGGTGCACGGGTGCGCCCGAAACGAGGGAGGGTTGCCATGGCTGGTTTCGTCGTATTGCTGTCGATCACCGGCTGCGCATGCCGCTCGTGAGTTGTTCCTGGGCGCGTAGGGACCGATTGGGTTCAAGCTGTTATTGTCTGGGCGGGAAGACTGACAGTGAAGGTTGAGCCTGCACCGATGTTGCTGCTGCAGGAGATCTTTCCGCGGTGTCCTTCGACGATGGCTTTGGTGATGGATAGTCCCAGGCCTGTTCCGGGAATTTGAGAGGCTCGGGCTGAGTGGGTGCGGAAGAACTTATCGAAAACTTTCTTCGCGTCGGAGGGGGACATTCCCATGCCGGTGTCTTTGACATCCAACTGGAGTTGCCCGCTTTCGGTGCGTGCCCTTACAGCAACCAGGCCGCCTCCGGGGGTGTATTTGATGGCGTTGGAGAGCAGGTTTTCCAGTACTTGGCCCATTCTGAGCGGATCTGTGTGTGTCCATAAGGGTGCTGGCATGTCGGTTGTGATCTTGATTCCGGCGGCGGCGGCCTGGGGCGACACTGCATCGATGACCGTATTGATTAGGCCTGCGAGGTCCGTTTCGCGCGGGTGGACCGTGATTGCTGCTGAACTGGATACCAGCAGGTCAGAGATCAGTTTCGCCAGTCGCCCGGCGGCCCGATACGCGATGTCCACGTGAGAGGAAGCTGCCTGGATTTCGCCCGCGTCTTGAGCGAGTTCGAGGTTGCCCACGATGGAGGTTAGGGGCGCCTTGAGCTCATGGGACACCGTAGCGATGACCTCGTCTTTGGCGGTGACCGCTTCCACCAGGCTGGTGACGTCGGTGTAGGCGATGACGGCTCCTGCGAAGTGTCCTGATCCGGTGTCGATGACCCGCGCCGCGGTGGACAGCGCCCGCGCATTGGCGCCTTCACCAGCCCAGACGTAGTAATCAGCGAACGTCTCCCCACGGACCGCCCTTGCGACGGGCGTCCTGTCCTCGGGCACCATGGTTGTACGGTCCTGCCCGTAGAGCACGAACGCGTGTCCATCCATGCCGAACTGGGCCGGGCCCGGAGCGGTCCCGTCGAAAACTTCCTGCTGGCGGTTGCGCAGCATGACTTGGCCTGTGGCATCAACTGCGGTGATGCCAACATTGATGGTATCGAGGACGGTCTTGAGGAGGCTTTCGCGTTGCGTGCTGGATTCAAGCAGTTGGCGTAGCTCTGCGTCTTTTCGCTCCAGCATGTGCTGCTGGAGGAAGAGGGTTGCGGTCACGAAGCGCACCGTCAATGCCACAGCGAGCAGCATCAGGGCCACCAGCACGACAGATGTCACTTGTGTTGGCATGGCTCCTGCTGGTTCGCGGAGCAGTGGCACCAACCCGGTCACCAGAGGGGCGACGAAGCTAAGGAGCGTCGCGGACTTCGGGAACCGGCCCGAGGCTGCCAACCAGATCACCGGGAAGATCAGGACGATGCCAAGGCCGGGCACGAAATCGATCGCACCATTGTGTGAGAGAAAAAGAGCGAGCATACCTCCCACAGGGATGCTTAGCGTCGCAGCTGGTGGCAGACGTTCCCAAGGAATGACCCAGCACAGCACAAACAACAACGCGTGGACCAGCAACGAGAGCTGAAAGAGCCCCTCGTCCAGCAGCCCCGGCCACGCGGCAGGTGCAGCCAAAACAACACATCCCATGATCACCACAAGCGGGGACTGGAAGAGCGTCATACGTGCTCTCAGACTCAGACCCTCAAGAAACAAGACCCCCGAAGACTCCGCTTCCCTAAACAATGAACGGGGTGGGCACGTCGAGGGCGTGCAGGGGTGACGGTACGTGCAGGGAAGAGACCATGGGTTCATTATCACCACCGTCGGAAGCGGAAATGGACGAATCGCCCAGAAAGCCCACTTTTCCCGGGTGCCGGCCCTGACTCGGTTGGTGGTAGACGCGCACCGGACGCTGTGTAGCGGGCGCGAGCACGAAGCAGTGGGAAAACTGTCATGGCGACCGTCATGATGACCGTGCAACAAGCAACGGCACAAGGACCTCGACGAGGCGCCTCATGACCCAGCGGAGGCCGACACTGGTGGCCACACTCCTGTGAACCGGTACCCGCTCCAAAAAAATCATCGAGGAACAGGACAGCTACGTGTCGCACTCGGAGCCGGGTCACCCGTGAAGGGCGGCCCAGCCCTCTTGCAACCTATAAGAAGGAATCGTTATTTCTCCCGTGAGAGGTTCTGGCTCTCGCCCTTGTGCACTCCCGACCATCCCGGACGTGCTAACGCTGCTGCCGAGACTAGGACCGGCGGGGTGCAGCGGGGTGAGAATCGGTCGATGTTCGTCTATTGCTCGCAGGAGCACCTACTTGTACGGTCTGGACCATGAGAAAGGGATTGCTGTTCAGCGTTGTCGTTGGGGTCGTCGTCGGCGCGGTCCTGGGACTACTGATTGTCGAGGGCATTGGGCCGATCGTCGGAGCTATCTTCGGCGGCTGCCTGGGATACGCATTCCATCTAGTAGCCAGCAAGAATAATGGGTCGTCATAGCGACCGCGCCAGATCTGATCAGTCCGAACGACGTAACCCGAAACGTAGCGGCCGTCCCTCGCCCGAGGTCCTGCACAGTTTTAAGCTGGGCAAGAGCACCGTGACACGCGGAGCCGCAGGTTGTGCACAACGGGCGACTGAAGCCTCGACCTACCTTCAGATGCCGCCCTGAACGGAATCATCTTCGTCAGCGCATGACGAGGAGGTCCCACCTTTCTGGTCACGATGGGTGTCATCGGTGGCCGTGGCAGGTAACGCCGACTGGCCTGGTGCCCTAGGGTGAGTGGAATTAGTGAGGGGGAATCAGGCATGGCCTGCGATGGGTGCACGACATCTTCGAAGCTCGACTTCGATTTCAGCATGGCCTTCCAGCCCATCTATGACGCGGTCGACGACCGCGTCTGGGGCTACGAAGCGCTGGTCAGGGGACTATCGGGCGAGGGCGCCCATGAGGTCCTGTCGAAGATCTCTCCGGAGCAGATGTACCGGTTCGACCAGGACTGCCGCGTCAAAGCCATCGAGTTGGCCTCGCGCCTCTTTCCTGCCGGCGAGGACCTGAAGCTGTCGATCAACTTCATGCCCAACGCGGTCTACGAGCCGGCCGCATGCCTCCGAGCGACGCTCCGGGCTGCCCGGCAGTTCGATTTCCCGACGTCGGCCATCATGTTCGAATTCACGGAGAACGAGGAAGTCTCGGACACCGCCCATCTCACGAACATCATCACCGAATATCGCAAGCACGACTTCACCACCGCCATCGATGACTTCGGTGCCGGTCATGCGGGTCTGGGGCTCCTCGTCGAGTTCCAGCCGGACCTCGTCAAGATCGATATGAAGCTCATCCGGGGAATCGACACCAGCCCGGCTCGCCGGGCCGTCGTCGCCGGCATCGTGAGCATCAGCGAGGCTCTCGGCATCACGCTCCTCGCGGAAGGCATCGAGACCGAGGCGGAGTTCCTGGTCCTGAAAGCGGCCGGCATCCGCCTGTTCCAGGGGTATTGGTTCGCGAGGCCGGCCTTCGAGGAACTCCCGCAGATCCATCGCTGGTCCGCTCCTGGCGTTCCCGCTGTCGCATAACTCCCATCCGGCGTCTTTTCGACAGGCCAATTACCAAGGCTTGCTGATCCAGTCCGGGGGTGTCGGGCTGCCGTCAGCATGAGCAAGGACGCCCTGTCCCGGGCTGTTGTTTGGGACGAACAGCACCGGTTCAATGCGCTGCTCGTCACGGATAACACCGGCCGGTTCCTCGACATCGCTCGCGTGGAACGCCTCAGCACAGCACTTTCCACCGCCCACCAGCCCACCGCTCTCGTACCTGACGAGGATCATGGCGCCCAACTGAATAGGCACGTTGTAATCAGCACCTGTCTGGAGACTACTGCGTGCCACCAAGGATGCAGGTTGTCCTCGGTTACCGCACGGGGGCGGTAACCAAGGAACAACGATTTGATCGTTTGGGCCTTTGGTTGGGTGCCGCATCGGGGTTTCGAGGTGCCGCCCGGACGCTTCGAGGGCTAAAGCTCTCCTAACTGATCTCTATCCCGTTCGTGCGAACCAGAGGATCGGCGGCCGCGTGCTCTGCGATCACTGCGGAGCGCACCGACGCACAGGACTCCGATCCCGGTGATCCACAAGAGGGGAGCAAGCATTAGTGCCCCAGCTATGAAGACAACGCCTCCCACCACAAGGATCAGCTGGGACAGGACCCGGCGCCGGGCTGCTTGTGAAGGCATCCAGCTTCTGTGCTGAAGCCGATTGGGTGCACCGGGATAATCATCTACCAGGGATCGCTCAAGCTCACTCCACGCGCGACGTTCATCGTCCGAAAGCGACATTTGCCTCCCCTGTCCACCTGATGAATACATACTGGTTCACGGTCGTGACCGGCCCTAAATCAGCCCGGGAAGGTCAGCCGTTGAAGCCGGTTTGGTGGTCGACACCTACCTGATCGACTTTGCGGTGGAAGCGCATGCCGGCTTTACCGCCGAGGATCGCCCCGATCAGCGGTACGAGCACGGCGATGGCCAGGGCGATCAGGCCGCTGGCAGTCAGCAGACTGCCGTCGACGGGGATTTGAGGTGCGCCGCCGATGCTGGAGAGGACGTTGAACTGATCGCCGGCGATAGCAACAAGGATCGCGACGATAATCGCGATGATGATGCCCCACAGCCACACGGCGACGCCCTGCTTCACACCATCGAAGCGTGCCATGCGCCCTGCGACGTACCCGCCGCAGTAATAGGAGATGAATAGGACGATCGCGAGCACGATACCGCTGACGATCCCGATTGTCTGCGCGTTCTGGGTCGCCCGGTCGGCTGCCTCACCAGCGCTGGTGTTGTTCGCTGCTCCTACGCCGACGCCGATCGCTGTTGCCAGGGCGCTAAGCAGGACGGTCAGCCCGATAGCGGTGAGCCAGCCGAACAACGCCGAACCCCACTTGATGCCACCAAAGCGTTCCTTTTCCGCGGCAACAACATCGTTCCTGCGGCTCTTGGGGGTACTGGCCCCCGATGTGTTCTCCGACGCCATCATCCGTACCGCTTTCCTGTCAGTGTCGCGCGAGTCGTGGACTCTTCGTGGCTCCGGTGCTGGTTCGACCGGACGAAAAGATCAGTCTGCTTACTACCGTGACCCTCGAGCACCCGCCACTGCAAGTTTCTTATTTTGCCCTGCGTGCACATCGTTATCGTCGAGCGGGCTGTCATCACACCTCCGCCGGGATCGCAGGAATTTTTGCACTTTGGGTCGCCGGGGAGGGTAGAAAATCGTTACATATCCCGGTAGTGGAGTTGCGTGCTATATGGCGTGATCCTTGCCTGCGGGCGCCAGCGCCCGACAGATTAACGGGACAGCCGTCTTCGCGTCTGGCCAGCCGGGGAGCCGTCTGCACATCTCGTCAACCGGCGCTTTTTCCCGGCGACGTCCTCCGTGTCTTCGCGGAAGAATTGTGGTGCGTGGATGGGTAGAATGAGTTCCTGCTGATACGGTCAGCGGTGGTTCAGAAGAGAGCCGAAGCTTCATCATGCTCCCTTCATCCGGATAGGCGTATCCATGAACACCAGACTCACTCCGTCGGAATCGTTTCCCGAAGACCTCACCTCGCTCGGCCTTCCCGAGGTGGAGGTCCTCAACAGCAAGATTCAGCGGGAGCTGTCCCATGAGTACGTGCACGATGGCGAGCCTGATCCGGAAACGGAATACCGTAGCGAGGAACTTTCCGAGGAACTTGATCGCCGTGACGCCATGGAGATCACAGAAGGTGCAGAAGGCGTGAAAACCACACACGCAGCAGGTCAGCTATCGCCGTCCTCGTCTTCCACTCTGGGGACTGTTAAATCCCTGTAAGCCCACTGCCGGAACGCAATCCAGCATGCTGGGCCTGCTCTCGGCTGTCAGCTGTTGCCGGTTGTACTCCCCTCCCAGTCTTGCTTTGGCCCGTTACCTGGTGTCGAGGTATCCGCGTTGTGTTGACTCCGCTGGAGTCGGTAAGGAAAGAGTTGCTGTGCCTGATGAGAGGGAACTTGCCGCAGACGCGGCCGAGAACGAAACCATCGCCGTTCTGCAGGATATGGTGCTCGACAGCGATGACGTCCACCAGTTCCTCGACGGCCTGGTGACCGTCGCCTCGACCGCTTTCAATGGCGCACACGGCGAGGTTTTCTGCGGGGTCACCCTGTTGCGCCCGGGGTCCATGGCCACGGTTGCCAGCAGCAGCAAACACGCACGAGTGATGGATGAAGTGCAGTACGGGTTCGACGACGGGCCGTGCCTCCGGGCCGCGCGCGAGGGTTATACCGTGCACATCCCCGACTTCCTCTCCGAGGCTAGGTTCCCCGAGTACCGCGAAGCCATCGCCGGTCACGGGATCCGCTCCGCCCTCGGCATTCCCATCCGACTTGAAGCCGGCACCAGTGCGGGCCTGGACTTCTACTCCACCGAACCCAATGCATTCACGCGTACGAGTATCGCCGTGGCCGAAGGCTTCGCCCGCGATGCTTCCAAGTCCCTCCGTCTCGCCGTGCGCATCGCAACTCTCAGCGACAACGCCAACAACATGCGAGCAGCCATGGAATCCCGCACCCACATCGACCTCGCGGTCGGAGCCATTATGGGCCAGAACCGGTGCAGCCAGGACGAAGCGATCACCATCCTGCGCTCTGCCTCCCAAGGCCGCAACGTCAAGTTACGGGACCTCGCCGCCAACCTCCTGGCGTCCCTCGGACAAACAGGCCCGATCCGCACGCACTTCGACTACTGACGCCGTTCCCGACAGGCATCCTGCTGCTCAACCTGGCCTTTTCGGCTGACGTCCCCTCTGACTCATCGGGCAGGAGCCGTGGCTGTCAGCCGGTAGCGGTACCGCAGAGGCTCTCGCTCATTTGCAGAGGCTCTCGCTCATTTAACGAGGAAGGTGAAGAGGGCCTGGTTCCATTCGTCGGGGTGGCTGACATTGCAGCCGTGCGGCCCGCCCTTGATGACATCCAGGTCACTGCCGGCAAGGGTTGCGTGGGTGGACTGCCGGAGCCCTCGAACGGCACGGTCGTTTCCGAGTCGCCGTGCAGGACCAGAGCCGGAACCGTGATTCTGGGAATGTCGTGCGGAAGTCGGTGGTCCCGAACGCTTCCATGCATGCCAGGGCTGCTTTCTTGTCGGCCTGCCAGCACAGCTCCAGGGCGTCCTGACGCTGTCCCTCGGTGACCTTCAGCACCCCGTTGGCGGAGAAGGAATTGGTGGCAAACCCGTCGTGCAACGACTCCTGATCCTTCGTGAGATCCGCCGTCATCCCGGCGGCCGCCTCCTTGGTAAGGGGACCTTGTGAGTTGTCCTCGCCATGCATCATGAATGGCGGGACGGCCGAGGCGAACACGACGCTGCGGATGCGCTCCGGGCTGTACTTGGAGAAGTAGCGGGCGATCTCTCCCGCGCCCATGGAGAACTTGACCAGGGGCGCGTGCCGCAGGTCGAGCTCCTCGAGCAGGGCTTGGAGGTTCTCGGTCAGCGTGTCGTATGTGTAGCCGGTCATCGGCTTGTCGCTGCGGTCGAAACCGCGCCGGTCGTAGGTGATCACCCGGTATCCGGCAGCGTGTAGCGCGAAGGCCTGGTTTTTGAACGCCTCCCCGGACAGCGGCCACCCAGGGATCAGCACCACGGGGTGACCGGTTCCACCGGTGTCGTCGACGTGAAGCTTGGTGTTCTTAAGCAAGCCACGGTGAGCGACGATGTCCGTCATAAAGATATTTCCTTCGCGCTTGGAGGGGCCGTCCTGGACCGCGTCCTTTCTTGCCCTGAATATTTGTCAGCACGCTGTTTTTCGGATGGGGTGAAGGACGACATGCTGGACTGGCTGCGTTCGCTCACAGTCCAAGCGTTATCGAGCGAGGTCAAGTTCGACTCCCGGCAAGCGGCGGCCGCTTGACCTACGGGCGGTGACCGCGTTGACTCATCAGTAGGCTTAGCATCTGGTCAAGAAGCGGCTGGGTGGTGAGCCGGGCCGCCGCGGCGCACCGCCTCTCTAAGTCAGAGGTGGTACGTCGCGTAGGTCAGATGACCCCACAACCCGGGCCCGTCCTGATTCCCAAGCGATCGGGATCAACCTTCAGTAAGGACGGTCTTCGACTGGTCTTCCGTGGGCACTCAGCGTCAACTCCTGGTCGACTGGAGGTTGTAACGCGGGGTGAGTTGATTGTGAACCCACACTGTTCGCTGAATTGAATCTGCGGTACACGGAAGGTTTTGCGATGGTGAGGTTGGGGACGGAGCACTCGAAGCAGGGACACCCATGGGTGATTATGCCGAGGACGAAGAACAGCAACGTCTACTGATCGAGGGGGCTATCACTGCTGCAGCCTTTGTGCTCTACGACGTGTGGCGACGCTACTTCGAAACCGGGGGGCACGCGGACAAGTTCGAGCTAGAGGCCTACCTCAACGGCCTCCTGCCGCTACCCATGGAGGAATGCAATCTTTTGGCGCACGCGGTCAACGAACTCATCGACGAGGAACCTCCCCTTCCCCGTGCCCCATATCGACACCCGCCCGAAGCGCTCACGACAGCCGATACTCCCTCCACGTTCCAGCAGGTCCGACAGTGGCTGTGGGGCGTGCCCTCATCACCATCAGATTGCGACACCTGAATCGATAAAGCCTTGAACCCGAGGGGCCGGGGATCCGAGAATTCAGAAGAGTTAAGAATCAGCGGCCTTCAGTTGCACCCAACTATCAATCAAAGTGTGTGTTGGGAGCGGTTTGACCGACGCAGTGCATGACGATTTCCGCGACATCGCGGAGCTTCGTGTTTCGGGCACTGGACGCTGCTTTCAAGATGCTCATGGCCGTGTCGTGAGTGCACCTGTTCTGGGCCATGATGATGCCAGCGGCTACCTGGATAGCGGTCCGTGATTCCATGGCAGTGTGCAGGTGTCGGTTCGCCTCTGACAGGTGAGCGATACGGACCGCCAGTCGCAGGGATTGGGAGGCCTCGCGCGCCATACTTCCTGCGGCGTCGACAGCCGCCTCGCCGAAGGCGTCCACATGCGTCGAGTACAGGTCGAGGGCCGCGGCCGCTCCGCCGTCCAACGGGATGGGCGTGGCAATAGCTGAGCGCAATCCGTGATCATGAATTGCGACGCTGTATTGACCGAAACGTGTCTCAGTATGGAAGTCGGTGACGACGTAGACAGTGTTCTCGCGGGCTGCGCGCAGACACGGCCCGTCGTCGAACCGGTACTGCACTTCGTCAATCACCTGGGCACGGTCACCGCTACTCCCAACGGTCGCTTTAGTTCTGGGGCGCAAGAGCGTTACGGCCGCCAATACCTCGTTGTCAGGTGCTGAAAAGTGGCATGCTGCTTCCTGAGCGAGACCAGCGAGGAACGCCTTGATGTCGGCGCTGTCCAAGACGATGTCCTGGAGTACATCGGAGAACGGCCGGAGACCGACAAGGGTCGAGGGTGTCAGATGAGGGCGCATATAGTGTCGCTTTCTGGGCTCGGCATCTTCCCACCCTGAGGGTGATCTCCACGAAACCTTGTGGAGGCGCCCGCTGCTGAACGACATCCTTACAGTACAGGCAATCCACTCGAGTACCTCGACACTCTAGTTACTCAGCTTTCTGCGTAGCCGTCGTTGGAGGGCTTAGGACGCTTCGTTGTTCATCGTTTCTGCCGCCGCGAACTCCGCGGGCTGGACCCCGGTAGGCTGGCCGTAGAACGTGAATGTGCTGAGCACACGTACCTGCTTTCACGTCACACGATGAAGAGGACCGGCACACCCTATGACCAATGAAGTAGCACAGGGCAGTTCCGATCCTGCGGATGAAGCTGGTGCGATCGCCCAGCAGCTCAGCGATCTTGCCCGAGATCTGCAGGGCGAATCGAACACCGAGCAGATTCTCGACGACATCGTGCAGGCCGCCCTCCGGCTCATCCCTCACGCCTCCGAAGCTTCCATCAGCTTGGTTAAGGCGCGCCGCACCGTGGAAGCGCACGCAGCCTCGAGCGATCTTCCTCGTGATGTGGATGCCGTACAGAGCGAGACGCGACAGGGCCCGTGCATTGATGCCGCTTTCCGCGAAACCATCGTCCGTGTGCCACATATGGGCGAGGAATCGCGATGGCCGAAGTTCGCGGAGCGGGCCTGGGACCTGGGTGCCCGCAGCATGCTCTCATTTCAACTCTTCGTCGACGACGACAACCTGGGCGCTCTGAACGTGTATGGGGACGATGTCGACGTGTTCGACGAGGACAGCGAACAGGTCGGCCTACTCGTCGCCTCCCACGCTTCGGTCGCATTTTCTGACGCACGACAAATTGAGCAGCTCAACTCGGCTCTCGTGAACCGCGACCTCATCGGGCAAGCCAAAGGAATTCTCATGGAACGCCACAAAATTTCCGCTCAGCAAGCCTTCACGCTCATTTCAACCGCTAGTGCGAACACCAACAGCAAACTCATCGACGTCGTTCAGCACCTCACCAGCAGCGGAGAACTCACCGCCAGAAAACGTCCTTGAGGCTCCCGACAGGATCGGCGACATCAGTGAGATCAGCACTGTCTTAATCGAGCGGTAAGGACTCGATCACGACATCGGCAGGCTAACCGTTCCCAAGTCCTACGACGACCTGTGCTGATCCCATCTTCCCTTTCGAGAATACCAACGCGATCGACCCTGCCCTACCGGGGCAACTCAAACCTGTGACGGTTACATCGGCGGCCGCTGATAGGCATCGCTGCAGCACAGCGCTAATCGCGCGTTTGTCCTTGAGCCGACCGTGCGGGATACACGACACACATCCCTTAGTAGTGATAGCGGGCTTGCAGGATCGTCACATACTGATCATTCACCATGTAGACCAGACGGTTGGTTTCATCGATACGACGAGACCAGGCACCTGCCAATGCATGCTTGAGTGCTTCAGGCTTACCAATTCCTTCGAAAGGGTCATCCCGAAGAATATCTTCAATAAGCGTGTTGATTCGTTTAAGCGTTTTTCGGTCTTGGCCCTGCCAATGCAGGTAGTCTTCCCATCCCTCAGCCGCCCACGCGAGTGTTTGAGCAGTCACTCCTCAAGCAGGTCGTGCTCAACGGTGGTGCCTGCACGAGCCGCGCCCAGCGCAGAGATCAGCCGGCGCGCGTTTTCCGGGGACCGTAGTAAGTAATTGGTCTCCACGAGAGCGTCGTACTCATCCTTGGACATCAACACTGCAGATCCTCGACGCGACATGATTTCCACCTCAGTGTGATCAAGATTCACCCGTTCAATCAATCCAAAAAGGTCACGCCGCGCTTCGGTCGTTGTGATTGCCATAAACTTACCTCCTACATGTACTGAATATGGTACCACTCGCTGCAGGTGTGTCCTCGAAACGAAGCAGACATTCTCCACTCAGGCGTTGAGGTCAAGAGCCGACAACCAGCAGGTTGTGCCTCAACGGGTGCCGACGACAGCCCTAGGGTCGTGTCCATGACAGCCCTTCATGTCGCCCCCGGAACGGTCACCGTCTTCACCGACATCATGTGCGGCTGGTCGACCATTGCACTCCACCGGCTCTACCGGGCCCGGGACGCGGCGGGCCTCACAGGGCGCCTCCAGGTGAATCTCCAGCTCTTCCTCCTCGAGGACATCAACCGGATCGCCCTCAACAGTAGGATCATCGAACCCGAGATACCCGTCGTCGGCGCCCTGGAACCGGAGCTGCACTTCACCCCGTGGCAGCGTCATCCCTCCGAATGGCCGGTCACGAGCCTGCCCGCCAACGAAGCCGTGCATGCCGCGAAAGCACAGTCACCCGCCGCCGCGGAAGAGCTGGACATGGCGCTCCGCCTGGCGTTCTGGCGTGACAGCCGCTGCATCAGCATGCGGCACGAGATCCTGGCCGTCGCCGACGACTGTCCGGGAGTCGACACCGAGCAGCTACGGCATATAGTCGACACCGGCGCTGCCCGCGCATCCATGATGCAGTCCTATTTCGATCACCGGGAGGATGTGCAGGGCAGCCCGCACTTCTTTCTCGCGGACGGCACGGATACCCATAACCCCGGCATCGCCATGCACCAGGTGGGTTCTCCCGGCGCCGGGTTCCTCGTCGTTGACTCCGACGACCCCGGTGTCTACGACGACCTCGTTCGCGCAGCCGCAGACGCCGCGGACGTCAGTTGATATTGCACAGGACGTGCTGCCCGAACGTTTTAGGTCACGATCTTGGGCCCGCAATTGTGATCCCCTTCCCCATCGCTTCGATCGCGTTCGTTCTCAATCACATGAAGGAGGTGCAGGTTTTGGTGCGACATTCGTGTGGAACCTCAGCCTTGAGACAGGGTTGCCTCAGGTTCCTAACTGGTCTGTGGTGTCCGATGTAGCGTCAGCGTGAAATGTGCTGCCCGATAAGCGCCAGAAGGATTGGCCGATTGTGCCGGGTTGCAGCGTCTTCTAGCTGGCTGGGGAGCTTGCTCATGCATTCACGTGACCGTGAAAAACTCATCGTCGATAACCTGCCGTTGGTCGGATACCTCGTGTCTAGGATGTGTGCGCGCGCTACTCATCTGTCGCGAGATGATCTTGCTTCGGTGGGGGCGATTGCGCTGATCACCTCGGCGGATTCGTTCGATCCGACGCTCGGTGTGCCGTTTGGCGCCTATGCCCGACGCCGCATCATAGGAGCCTTCGCCGACGAGCTGCGATCCAATGACTGGGCTCCTCGCGTGGTGCGTCGCCGCATCGGCGACACCCTCGCCGCGAGGGACACCCTCGCCGCGTCCCTCGGCCGCACCCCGACCAACGACGAGCTCGCGGCCACACTCGGGATCAGCCGCAAGGACGTCCAGGCCGCACTCGATGACGCCAGCCGATCCGTGCAAACGCTCGACGAGACCGTAATCGACATGTTCGCCGACAGGGACTCATCCAATCAGCATCCCGAAGCCTCCCTGCTCGCGGACGAGCAGACCCGGCACCTGCGCGCGGCCGTCGCACACCTGCCCAGACGCATGCGTCACATCATCGAACAAGTCTTCTTCGAGGGCCGGTCCGTGACCGAAATAGCGGCCGAACTCGGCACCACCCACTCCGCGGTATCACAGCAAAAATCCGAGGCGCTCCGCCTGCTACAAGACGGCCTCGCAACGCACTACCCCGACGCCCCTTCTAACAGCACCACACCTGTCCCCGTCTCACGAATCTCACCGAAGCGACGCGCCGAGTACCTCTCCGCCCTCGGCGCAGCCCTCACACCATCACGCGAACACACCCGGCTACCCACGAGACCGACCGCACCAATACTCACGTTGGCGTCATAAAACCGCCCTCGAAACGGGGAGCACAAACACCCAAAACCACTGACGAACGTCCTCTGCCCTGATCGCCCCGAAGGTACTTCCCGGTTCCTGCGTAACATGCGCGGCCGCTGAAGCGAGGAGCTATGACACCCAACCAGCGGTCACCGCACGATTGTCATTGGTGAGGTGCCCGGCTACACCACGGCGGGTGGCGCGCATAAAAAATGAGCAGAGGGCAGAAACGGCGTCAATGCTGACGCTCAACGCAACGTGCACCACGATTGGCACTGCCCACGGTCGGGGCCACAGTGGGCATTCGCGCCGGTTCCCAGCCGACGGGTGACTCCCGGCTCGGTCATGTATGCCAGCCCATACTCACGGTCGGCACCGTGCCAAGAAAGGTTAGCCGGGGCGTTGGTCCGTTCCCGCGTTGGTTCGTTCTGTCAATGATGACGCATGGTCCCGCCGGCGCGACCATGCGCCATGCGCCTTGCGCCATTGAACCGTCCGTCGTTTGACGCCCCTCGACCCTGTGCTGTCCCACAGCGAACAGTTTTCCACTAGGTCTTTCTCATGGTCATGCTCAACAGGTAGTGATCGCAGGCGGCGCTGACCATTTGTTGGTAGCTGTTGGGTGACCGGCGGCGGCTGAGGTGCGGGATGGTCTCAGGATCCCACTCACCGCCGGTCACGTCTTTTCCGGCCTCGAGCAGGGCTGGAAGTATTTCGGAGACGCTCTCGCCTCGACTTCCACCCTAAAGATCCAAGCGATTCTGTCGCCCTTAGTGCGGTACTCACTTCCTTGCTCCGACTACCTAAATCCCGGGCGCCATGGAGTGCTATAAGTTGAGAATCGTGGTGCCGCGCGGGGCGGCAAGCAGTCAGTTCAATGATGAAGTGAGGTCTCAATGAAGTCTTTTTCCTGCGGTGACGTGGTCCCCGGATGCGATGCGCGCTAGGTGTGCAGCTTCAACGACGAAATCTTGATCACCGTGCAGTCCCATGCCGCAACAGCCCACGGGCTCTTTGAACTTCCGGACAGCGTCATCCAGACGGTGCGCGACAACAGCGTACCCGTGGGGTAAAGCACCATCCTGGCCGCCTCGTGAATAGTTGGACCACGGTGCCTGACACGCTTGATGCCTAAAGGCCCGGGCAGTTGTCGGCCTTAGTACGGTGCATCAGGTCGTTGTCGATACGGCCCGGCCAAGTAACCGAACGCCGCGCCGTCCGGAACAGACAACATGCGTGCCGTCGGACGTGCTTGTTCGGCTTGACATCCCTGACGACACCCCGGGCCGTTCATCGGGTGCTGGGCTGTCCTGCCCGTGTTCTCAGGTGGGCGCAAGGACGGGCCCATGCCCGGTTCGTTTGGCCTCATACATCGCCTGGTCCGCACGCTCGTATAGTGCGCTGCTGCTTTCGTGTGGGAGTGCCACCGCGACACCGATACTCGCGCTGACCTCGATCGTGGCGGAGCCGAGGCTGACAGGGTCTAGCAGCACTGATGCGATGCGGTGCGCGACGGTCTGTGCGTGCTTTTCGGAGGTGTTGGGCATGACGATGGCGAATTCATCGCCGCCCAGGCGTGCGACCGTGTCCGTGGAGCGCACCGATACCCGCAGCCTCTCGGCAATGTGCCTGAGTAGGGCGTCTCCGGCCGGGTGCCCGTGGGTGTCATTGATGCCTTTGAACGCGTCGACGTCCAGTACTAGCAACGCTGTGCTGTTGCCGGGCGCAACCTGGGTGGCGATGGCCTGTTCGAGGCTGTCCGTGAAGAGGGTTCTATTGGCGAGTTGAGTCAATGGATCATGCAGGGCCCGACGTTCCAGTTCGGCGCGCAGCACCGTTTCCTCCGCCCGGGCCCGTTCATGGATCCGCCAGTGAATAAGGCTTGCCACGCAGATCGCCGCAAACAACGCTCCGTGGATCAAGGACCACTTCAGGGGAGAATCGAGCGCAGCAGGATGGTTATAGATGTCGGCAGGGTTTGTTAGACCCATGACTGCGTGATGCAGGAAGACAATGCCGACAGCGACCGCGAATGGCACCCAATCCTCATACAGTGCCACGATCGGAACCATGATAAAGAACAGGAAATGTGCCTCGATCGTGCCTGACAGATGAACAACGAACGCGGCCAAGAACATCAGCGCACCACAGGCCAGCGAGGCACCCCACCGCCTTGAGCCCCGCACCAGCCACCCCAGCACAGCCAGACCGACCGGGACCAGGGCACCCAAGCCCAGCAGCCCTCCTGCCGTCTCCACCAAGACAGTCATTCCGTCCATCCCGCTCATTCCACTCATCCCGCTTGTCCCGCCATGGGAATGGGCGTGATCGGTTGCTTGGGTCAGCCCGTACATGATGACGACGAGGACCCCGACGATGACTCCGAGGATGATGTTGCGATGACGCTTCCGATATACCTCCTCGGGCAGGGAACTGCTGCCTGGCAGCGCGGTCACGACCACCCTGCGCAACGCTGTCTTGAGTCGAAGCACAGCCACTCTTTTCACCTCGGTCATCCCAGCAATCACCGGCATCCACTACCTCACCCATACCGTCCGAGTACCTTGTACTACCCGGTAACGGGTCCAGGACGCGTCGGAGGGCAAATGGCACCTCACGGTGACAGTTCAGTACTCTGCGGATGCAATGAACGGCAGGATTCGCAACAGAGACAAGTAAACGACGCACCGTATACAGGACCGGGTGGAAAAACATCAGTGTATTCACAACTAGGCCGGACTGTCTCGTGAAAGCTCCTGCGCGGTGGCGAGAGCACTCTGGCGCAAGCGTCAGGTCCAAAACATCCGCGCGGACCGGAGGATTGACCTGCCCCCGTCACCGCGAGCCCGAACCGTCGTCTAGGTCGGAAGCACCACAAGGGAGCCGGCCGCATGAGGCCCGCTGCTCCCCACCGGTGAAAAGGAAGCCGTTCCTAAACAAGTTCGCTTCGGTAAAGCGCAACCGTCACTACACGGGAACCGGCTGTCGACGACGTGCTCAAGGCAAAGGTTGAACTTCTCGGCGCCGACGACGCTGATATTTTCGACACCACCGACGGCACGGGCTACCGCAAGTGAGACGACCGGCACCAGACGAGCCAAAGACGGCAACTGCCGGCCAGGCGCTGCGCGAGCACTACGCGCCTCCCATATTTCGCGCCTTCCATGTGAAGGGTAAGAATCACACCGATAGTGTGAACAGAAGGGGCAGGCACCTTGGACGGGGGTGCCTGCCTCGTTTGTGTCCGCCGCGTCGAATTGAAGCACTGGTGAATAAATCCAACAACGACGGCTCTCCTGACAATCGCTATCACGACCGTTTTCCAAGTTGTACGGCTGTAGATCGCGTGCAGTGAGCGATCTGTAGTCGTTAAGGACGCCCGATCATCAAAGGGCCGGTTTGCGTGCTGCTGTTGAGTTGTGGTGTGTGGCGGGGGCGGGGCCTGAAGGGATCGAGGTCGATGGTCAGACTCATGGTGTGCTCAACCGGGTCAGTGCACACGAGATCGTGCATCAGACTGAGCCACTGCTGTGCTGTTTCCTGATCGGTGAAGTACTCGCTCGGATACACCGCATGTTCGTACGGCGCTGAAAGCATCCGGTCCATCGGACCGTGGCCCAGCATCGCGGCCGCCAAGATATTGCGGGCTGAGCAGAACACGCGCCGGGCCGCAGGTGATACGTCCGAGATCAGGGCCATATCTACCAGGACCACGTATTTCCGGTGATCAGTCACCTCGAAGCTCCGCTGCAGAATCGCTACGGCGTCAGCCTCGGTGATCGATAATGGACGTTGCAGGCAAACAGACACCGCGCACCTGTCGATCTTGGTAACGCGAAAGTCGTCATCAAAAGTACTCACGCACTGCCTTGCTTCAAGCATCGAGACCACCCTGAACCTACGTGCGTTATCAACCGAACAGGCCCTACACCGGTCATCAAGGTCAGCATCAGAGCCGACATCAGCGTCGGCGTCGACTATTGGGGTGATTTTCGGGTGTTTGTCGCTGGGTGGGCATCAGTGCGAGGAACTGCGGATTCGCGGCGAGGAACGCCTGGACGTAGGGGCAGTACGGTGTGGGAGCGAGGCGGCGTCGGTGAATACTCAGCAGCGCTTGCCCGATCAGAGTTTCCTCCACTTTCGCCCCGGGATACGACGCCTCGACGATAGTCGCTAGCAAGGTGATACGTCCGGCGCGCATGACGTACTTCAGATACCCCACCACCGTTCCGTCGCGATACAGCTCGAACTGAGACCGCAAGGGATTGTCTCGGAACTTCTCCCGCGCATCTGCCGCCACTCCACGCTCAGCGGCCTTCGCCTGTCGCCGGCCCAGTTCCTCAACTGCTGTGCTGTAGTCCTCCCCGGCACCGTACGGGGGGTAATCAGCGTCGAGGGCCTTGTAAAGGTCATCACAGAGGGCGCGCAGCGCGCGGATCGTCAGCCTCGACAGGTCGGCCGGAAGGTCGATCGATGATTGAGTCAGGTGTGTGAGCTGGCCCTGAAAGGAAGTGTCCGCTGCAGCAAATCTTTGCTGCTCAGGCAGGGCCACGAGGGAGAGTTGACCAGAAGACATGACAGATACCTTCACAGCAGTAGTCGTCAAAAGGCTGCTTGCTGAACCTGTGTACCGCAGTCTAGACGATCAGCTAAACAAACTGAACTTTCGCTGGTCTAGCGAAAACACGTCGGTAGGTGGTCTTCGCCGTCCAACCGCAGACCTGCTGGTGCTTGATCGGATGAGTGCCGCCCAGAGTGGTGTGAACCAGTTCAAGTCCGGGTTCCGGCCGGTAGCGTTTACATACGAAAGCTGGCTTGTTCGCGACAGCGCTGAGGAACTGCTTGAAGCAGCTTTCAGCGGCCGCATGACTGCCTTGATGTCGGGCGTTCACCCACCACTGAGCCCTTACCTCCCCACCAACGCGCAGTCGAAAGTGTGTATCGTCCCCCCATGAGTTCCTATATCGGTTCCCCGATTCTCGTCACAGGCGCCACCGGTAATGTGGGCCGGCCGCTGGTGGAGGCTCTTCGCGCTCAGGGAGCAGATGTTCGTCCCGCGTCTCGTCGTAATCGAGACCCGGACGGAGTGCTCTTTGACTTTATGGACCCTTCAACGTGGCGGGCAACGTTTGAGGGTGTGCAGTCGATGTACCTGGTCCGCCCGCCAGAGGTGACCAAGATCGACTTTGATCTGCTGCCCGCGCTCGAGTGGGCGCGCTCCCGCGGGGTGCGTCATGTGGTCTTGCTCTCAGTCCAAGGCGCTGGGCGCATACCTGTTCTACCGCACGCGGCGATTGAGCGGTGGTTGCGCCGCTCAGGTATGGCCTGGACCTTTGTACGGCCGTCCTATTTCGACCAAAACCTCTCAACAATCCTCGCCGCGGACATCCGGGACCGGGACCAGATCATGGTGCCCGCAGGAAACGGGCGGACCGCGTTCGTCGATGCTGTTGATGTCGCCGCATGTGCGCTGCTCGAACCGCAACAGCACATCGGACGGATATGGACACCGACCAGCAACGAAGCCCTGACGTACACGGACGTAGCCGCCATTCTGACTGACGTGTTGGCACGCCCCATCACGTACCGGCGCCCGACTATTCCCGGATATGTTCGGCACGCGCGGGACGTCCTG
This sequence comes from Arthrobacter sp. TmT3-37, assembly GCF_054510835.1. Lineage (NCBI taxonomy): Bacteria > Bacillati > Actinomycetota > Actinomycetes > Micrococcales > Micrococcaceae > Arthrobacter > Arthrobacter sp. TmT3-37. The sequence continues at coordinate 43,143 of NZ_JBTNDU010000008.1, forward strand.
GGTTTCAGCACACCGATGGCAGCAATGACGACCCTGATCCACGCCACAGCCCGGCTCGGGGTGGCCGGACATCTTACCGATGATGTCCGCACAGTGACCGGACGTGCCTCAACCCCACTGCATGACTTCGTCGTACGGGAACGACGCGCTTGGGAATAGACATGACCCGACAGCATGTGAAGCCCCGATAGATGTAGAACAATCTGGCATTTCACTCAGCACGTACCGGATTTCAGTACCAGCGCTTCATCCGTTGAACGACGTGTTCAGCTATCCGGAGTCACCGCCGCGGTGTCCTGTGTCCTGCTGAGAGCTAATTTCTCGTTGTCAAGAGCGTCCCTGATCCGGGAAACTGTTCTCCAGCCGGTGAACTCATATCTAGGGTGTAATCATCATGCTCGAGCACCGCCGCGAGCCTGCGGTTCATGGAAAGCCTAAAACGTCCAGATCCTCGTGCAGGTGCAAAAGCTTTTACCCTCAAGGAGGACGACGCATGGCACAGAATCTCGCTCAGCCCATCACCGATGACAGCATCAAGGTCCGTCAGCTCAGCCACTACCAGTTCAGCTGGGTGGCAGGCGAAGCTGGTCAGCCAGGGTCATGGACACTCCAACTCGTATTAGATCAGGGAGCGTGGGAAGAGGTTCTCACTATCGACGCTGATGACGCCGACAACCTGCAGGACCTACTCTCCACCGCGGAGACCGTCTACTACGACGTTCAGCGCCGGACCCTCATGTTCGGCACCACGAAAGCCGGACATCACTAGGTCATCCCGCCTCTAAAACCGGCCCGTGTCCTAGGTTGTCCTGTGTTTTGGATTATCCCGCGTCCTCGGAGAAACAGTCGGCGGAACGACGCGAGTACGGTTTTCATCTGCGAACCGTGATTCTCGCGTCGCTTCACCGGCTTTCATTCTTCTGACACCGGTATCTGCATTTCTGTCGGCCTTGGTGCCGGTGCCGGCATTAGTCAACGCGTCGTTCAAGGCGGCGAGAGGAGTGCGTTGTGGCGTTGTCCGACCGTGAGCAGCACGTTCTTGATGACATTATCCGGAATCTTGAGCACAGTGATCCTCGCTTGGCTGCAGAACTGTCGTCCGGGTACCGATTGTTGTGGCCTGCCCGTAATCGTTTCCTGGCTCTCGGAATCCTTATGATGTGCGCCGGACTTGCTGTCGTTGTGGCCAGCGCTAGCGTCTCACTGACTTTCTGGGGAGTGATGGGGTTCTGGCTAATGTGTGCAGGAGGCAATTGTGTCTTTCCCCTCGTCGCCACCACCGGTCACAGCAGTGCCGCACATTCCAGCGGTTTCGACAGCGTAGATTCCTGAAGCGCCGGCCCGCAGTGTGTATGACGTCGTCTCCTTCTTCTCGGCGCCCTACGCGGAGGCGCCGAGACTCCACCAGGCATTGGGCGTCCGATGAGGTAGCCCTGTCTCTCGTCGCAGCCAACCCCGTGCAGGATCAGGGACTGAATGAAAATCATCGGTTGTTGCCGGTGATGTCAGGAACGTCCTGGTACCCGGCTTGAGTGCTGACCCGCGCCGATGATGGCCGGCACCGCCAGTTCTCCGTCAAACGCCTCCACGGCCTGACGACACCGGATGGTGAAGTGTCCAACCTTTTGCACTTAAGCGTGAATGTCGGCGATTAAGTGGTGTTGTCGGTGCACTTCGGCGACGTCGTGCTCAAGCCCGGTGACCGGCCGATCGTGTTCGCCAGCGTCGGTATCGGCATCACTCCCATGGCAGGAATGATCTCCCATCTCGTCCAGTCCAACTCCGCACGCCAGGTGACCCTGTTGCACGCCGATGACTCCGCAGAGTCCTTCGCCCTGCAGGACCAGGTCCGCGCGGACCTCGCACGACTGCCCTATGCACCCCTCATCATGTGGTTCCTGGAGCCATTCACGGACGGCTAGCAGGCAGGCAACTCCTTCACGGGTTTCATGAACCTCGACGACATCGGACTTCCCGCCGATGCGGAGTACTACCTGTGTGGGCCGCTGCCGTTCATGCAAGCTGTCCGCAGTTCCCTCATCACTTGAGGAACCCCGCGCAGGACATTCAATACGAAGTCTTCGGTCCCGACCTCTGGCTCGCAGACTTCCAATAGCAACCATCATTCTCTGTCGTAACAGGTGCTGTTGACCCCCGGGCCGGTGCCAGCAGCAAAGGTCCCCAGTAGGTCTTCCTCATGGTCATTCTCAACAGGTACCAACTGCAGGCGGCGCTGACACAAGTTGGTAGCTGGGAAGTGACCGGCGGCAGCTGGGGCGCGGGATGGTCTCAAGATCCCACTCACCGCCGGTCACGTCTTCTCCGGCCTCGAGCAGGGCTGGGAATCTATTCGGCGAGGCTCCCGCCTTATGTTCCACCCTAGAAGTTTCCTTGTTCCAGTCGTGCCTAAAGCGGTACTCACTTCCTTACTCCGACTACCTGAATCCGGGGAGCAATGGAGTGCTATAAGGTACGAATCATGGTGCCGCGCGGGGCGGCAAGCTGTCAGTTCAATGATGAAGTGAGGTCTCAATGAAGTCTTTTGCCTGCGGTGACGTGGTTCCCGGATGCGATGCGCGCTGGGTGTGCAGCTCCGACGACGAAATCCTGATCGCCGTGCAATCCCATGCCGCAGCAGCCCACGGGCTCTCCGAACTTCCGGACAGCGTCGTCCAGGCGGTGCGCGGCAACATCGTGCCCGTGCGGTAAGTTCGCTCCTCTTGGTATGACCGGTCAGGGTGTTGTGTGAACGTCAATACCAGCATCAACGACACCCTGCCCCAGGCAGTGGTTCGCAATAAGAAGCACCGGGCGGAACCGCCCCAAACTGGGTTCGGATTGCGTAGCCGGCCACGCCTTGACTGCTGGTTAGCGGGCATCGACCACCATATGACTACTCGACGTGCCCATAGTGCGGTGCGAGTGCAACGCACCCGCACCGCAGGGGCGCCCTCTTACTACTCCACACGAGTCATAACGAAAAGGGATAACGAGGGCCGCTGCCCGTCGTGGTAGCTCGCGCAAATCCTCCAACCCCTGTGATCAGGTAGCGGATGCTCTGCGTCGATGCCGGAAGGCGACGAGGGCCTGCCGGAAGAGATCGGCTCGTCCTTGCAGCTGCCGTATCAGCGGGCCCCGTGGGGTCAGTTCTACCCGGTGGTGGGCGAGAACGCGCCTGATCGTGGCTTCCAACTCGGTGGCGCCCGTCATGGCGGCGCTGGCCTGCAAGCTCATCATCGCCGTCTTGGTTTCTTCCCGGTCCTGTTCTTTCAAGGCTTGGCTGATGCAATCGATACGGGCGTCCAGCATCGCTTCAAAGGTAAGAAGGAACTCCAGGGCGATAGCCTCAGAGCCGAGGTCCGTGACGAAACCGTCAAAAACCTTCTCATCGAACGCCCCGCTGATCCCTTTCGGCGGTCCCTCCGTTCGTGCGGAACAGGCGACGGCGCGCTGATGCGCTGCGACATTCATCGTTCAGCGTCCGGAGGTAAAATGGATGAGGGGCTCCCAGGTGGACGTGGAGAACTCGCGCTGCTCGATCTCGTCCCTAACCTCTGCGTGCCGAAACTCTGTTTCAGGATGCGCTTCGAGGTCGAGGGTGTATTCGTGATCCAACTGGCACTGAATCCGGCTGTGCAGGACCTGAAGCTCGATATCCGTCAGAGCGGCAAGGTCCTCGGGGAAAGACTCAGTCGGGGCGAGTCTGCTGTTCATCGTGTCTCCTCAAAGATGCGAACAACGTACGGGTAGCAGCGAGTTAGAGCGGGAAAAGACTAGAAAGAAACTGTCAGCGTGCTGGAAGCACATCAGGAAGCAAGCATCCAAGCGTCCGCAGCAGAACCAGCAGCAGGGTTTGATGTAGAGGCAGCCTTCGTCGCATGAGCGTTTGAGGTTTCTACCGCTTGACCTTCAAAAGAAGGCGCGATGACCTTGACCGCTTCCGGTTGATTGTCACTTAGCAGCGATCGGCAGGCCTCCTCGAGGAGGAGGACCGCTTCCGGTTCCAAGTGCCTGGCCCGGGTGACGTCGACAGCAACAGCGGGTTGCGTGGGTAGGGCGCGGGCGCGTCTGATAACCGGAACGAGTGCCCGATAGTTCAGGATGGTGAAGCAGCCCGTGACGCGAATTGTGAGGGAACTGCAGGAGAGGTCGACCCTGACGAGGGCACGAAGTTTGTGGTCCATGAGGCGGGCTCCACGAGTAACGATGTCCGATGGCCGCTTGCAGGACCAGACAAAATCATACGATCCCTAGGCCATCTAGCAAAAGCAGAACTCGTGTCCCATCGGGAGAGCTCAAAAACCTACCTCAGTTCCTCAACCTCACGCCTATCTTCACGGCCTCATGCCTCTGCCACCCCGGATCGTGACCTCATTGCCCCTGCGCTGAACGAACTCATCAACAAACGTTCACCGGTGCCGCACGCCCTCTGCGACACCAGTCCTTGATCACCCCGTCGCCGCGATCCGGCGATACCCTCTCCTACGCCATTGGTACGGAGGCCACACTGATAGAGCAGGCACATTGACCACCCGCGAGGGCCGGGGTAAGCAGTGGGTTGGGCTATCCGTTTGGGATGACCTAGTGAGCTGTCGTGGGAAGCTCGACCAATTGATTGCCAGGCGTGCCGCATCGTTAAACCGCGGTATACCGTTCGTAGGATTCGCTTGCGATGGTCCAGCCGTGGTCCAGCGGTCATCCAATAGCTATGTTTGGGGGCTTTGGTCCTGATGAGAGTTGTTGCCGGTGTTGTTGGGAAGATCCTGGTCTACGGCTTGCTTGCGTGGGGCTACGAGTGGACGCTCGGAGAGGGATTGCGCGTCGACGTGGGGTAGCTCTTGTAAGGATCCTGCTTCGGCGTCGAAGTCGGGCAGGGTGGAGGGCCCGTGGCCCTGTTCGTCCATCAGGGTGTGTGTTTCGGCTTCGAGAATCTGGTCCTCGGTGATGTCTTTGTCTGCTTCGGCGTTCCATGCTTTGATGCCAGCCCATGCGACGGCTGTGAGGGGCACGGCGAGGATCGCTCCGATGATTCCGGCCAGGACGGTCCCTGCTGTGAGTGCGACGAGGATGACGAGGGGGTGCACGCTGAGGGTGTGTCCCATAACAACGGGTTGCAGGAAGTTGCCCTCGAGCTGGTTCACCAGGATGACGACGCCGAGAACGATCAGTGCTGTGACAGGTCCATTGGTGACGAGCGCTATGACCGTTGCCAGGGCTCCTGCGAGGGTCGCCCCAACGAGGGGGATGAACGCTCCGACGAACACAATGGCCGCCAGCGGCAGGGCGAGGGGTACTTTGAGGATCAGCAGTGCAAGTCCGATGAAAAAGGCATCGACGGCCGCGACAATCGCGGTTCCTCGGACGTATCCGCCCAGTACGGCGACGGTCTGATCCCCGACCCGCCTCGCTCTTACGAGACGGACGCCTTTGAAAGCGCGAAGGAGGAACGCCCACATCTGCTCGCCGTCTTTGAGGAAGAAGAACAAGATGACCATCAGCAGCAACCCTCCTGTCAGGATGTTCGTGGCTGCGCTGAGACCGGCCAGAGCCGTCGTACCGGCTGTGCTGCTCGTTGCGAAATTGAGGACAGCGTTGCGGGCGGTCTCAAGCTGCGCGTCGCTGATCGGGATCGGGCCGCTCTGAATGACGTCGATGAGCTGGTTCGCGCCTTGCGCGGCGCTGGAGACTAGGGTGTCCGTCTGACCGATGACGGCGAACACGATACCGGCCATCAGCCCCCCGACGAGGGCAAGGAGGACGGTGAAAGCCAGTGCGGTAGCCCATGAACTCGAGCATCCCTTGCGTCGCAGCCATGCGACGAAGGGCCCGATCGCGGAAGCGAGGATGAGCGCCAGGAGCAAAGGGATGACCACCAAACGCACCCGCGTGAGCGCATAGACCGCGATCACGATCAAAGCCAGAAGCAACAAAACGTGAAGCGCGCGCAAAGCAGCACGCCCAAGGGATCCTTCCCACGTCGTTGGACTGGAGGACGCTGGCGACGACGTGCGCCGGACGGAGGTCGAACTCACGAAAAAGCCTTTCGAACATGAGGACTACTGATGACAGTGACAGTGACGACGGTGACGGTGACGACGGTGATAGGAAGTGACGCGTGAGTGCTCTAGTACCGCAGCGTTGCCGGAAACACCAGGCACTTCAATCCGTAGCGCCGCCACTTCGTTCCGGATTACTGACCCGCACATCCAGGGGATTGGGCCACTTCAGGCCAGGTCGCGGCGCGTCTGATGATGGTGGTGAGGGCGGGGCGGAGGGCTTCAGCATCGATGGGTATCTCAAGTGTTTGGACGCGTTCTTGCGCGATGTCCAGGATGGACCGTCCCTCATCAGTGATGCTGACAACGAATCGGTTGTGCGCGAGGCCCCGTTGGCGGGTAATCCAATGATTTCTCTCGAGCTTTGTCAGCACAAATCCGGTGGTCTGCCCGCTGGCGAGGACCAGGGTAGCAAGCTCGGCCTGCCGGATCGGGCTTCGTTCGGCGAGGTGCTGCAGGATATGAAAACCCATCAGCGGTAAGCCAATCGTTATGAGGCAGGCCGCCGACTGTCGCCTAGCCAGACGCGCTGCGACCAACAGGAGCTGCAGGGTCGATAGATCGTCGGGCTCCACTGCGGTCCTTCCAAAATGTGTGAACGTGAAGGGCTGCTAATTCTCCCCGAGCCCTGACGGGTCCTGCGGGTCGTGCGGTTGATACGGGTTGATTTCGCTGTCCGGGGTTGGGCGTGGGCGGTTGGGTGTAGGGGGCGAATGTCCCTGAATGACACGAGAGGGGTGCTACCTGTCGGGTAGCACCCCTCTCTGTATCTCTACTCGTCCTGTCCGGACCGACCTGTAAACCTCAGAAGGTGGCCCGTCAGGACGCGGGAGGACTAGATACGGTGTGCACCATCGGGGCTGCCGGTGTTGCGCTGGCCGGTCTGTGCCTTGGCCTGCTGGGCTTTGCCCTTGAGCTGCTGCCCGGCTGAGGGCGCGGCGTCAGCGTGCGCCTTGATCTTCGGGGCTTCTTCTTCGGCCTTGTTCAGGTAGCCTTCCCACCGCTTGGACATCGGACCGATGAGCCCGCCACCGACGCCGACGACGATCACTCCGACGATTGCCGCCAAAACGGCGATCAGGATCGGGGTGGTGACCGTGGTGGCGATCTCGACCTGATTCAGGGCAGCGATGATGCCAATGCCGAGGATGAAGATACTCGCGATGTTCGCCAGGATCCTGCCGTAGGACAGACCACCGAGAGCGTTCTGAATCAGTGACTTCACGGCCGCCGCGATCGCGGCGGCGATCACGACGATGACGATCGCGACGATGATCTTGGGCAGGAACGCGATGATGCCGGCCAGCAGATCACTAACCGGGTTCGGCCCGAAGACACCGAAGGCGAACTGCAGGACGAACAGGACCAGGAAGTAGTAGACGACCTTGGACACGATGTCGCTGGCGTCGAGCTTGGACTGGGCCAAGGCCTTCTTCACGCCGCCGCGCTCCACCGCACGATCGAAGCCGACCTTCTCGAGGAGCTTGTCCAGAGCCTTGGAGATCACCTTCGCGATGATCAGGCCGACGATGAGGATGACGAGGAACAGGACGAGTTTCGGTACGAACTCGACCACGGTCGCCAGACCGGTTCTGAGTGTTTCTTCCATGGGTGTTTCCTTCAAGCGCGTGGGGAGCCGGGTTCAGGGCGCCCCCACACGCCACCAGCAGCTATCAGGCTCACAGTAGGGTGCACACTCTTGCAAAGCAAGTAGGCTTACTATAAGACTGCTTATGGAGTTGGCAACGTCATTGACAGACCAGTACGAGCGTCACGCAAATTCTTGTTTCCCACCATGACCGGGCATTTGGCCCGGCTCAACCCAGAAGGAATTCCATGCTTACGCAGAACGACATCGACAGCATCCTCTCCGGCCGCGGCCACGTCCTGGACAGCAACGGCACCAAGGTCGGATCCGTCGGCCAGGTCTACCTGGACGACCAGACCGGCGACCCGAGCTGGGTCACCGTCAAGACCGGCCTGTTCGGCACCTCGGAGTCCTTTGCCCCCCTGCAGGGCGCGAACGTCAACGGTGACGATGTGACCATCGCCTACACCAAGGAGCAGGTCAAGGACGCACCCCGTGTGGAGTCCGACGGCCAAATCAGCCCCGAGGAAGAGGACCGCCTCTACCGCCATTACGAGCTCTCCGGCCACTCGGGTCGGACTGAAACCAACACCACGGGGACCACGGGCACTACGACCGGGACTGCCGGGTACGAAACCGGCTACCAGTCCGGCGACGAACGCCGTGACCGCTCCGACACCACAGTTGGCCACGACACCTCCGGACCGACCACGGACGATGCGATGACCCGCTCGGAGGAGCAGCTCCACGTCGGCACCGAGCGCCGCGAGGTCGGTAAGGCCCGCCTGCGTAAGTACGTCGTCACCGAGAACGTCACCCAGACCGTCCCCGTGTCGCATGAGGAGGTCCGCATCGAGCGTGAGCCCATCACCGACGCTAACCGCGGCGATGCCTACGACGGTCCTGCGATCAGCGAGGAGGAACACGAAGTCATCCTCCACGCCGAGCGCCCCGTCGTGGAGAAGGAAGCCGTTGCTGTTGAACGCGTCCGCCTCGGCAAGGAAACCGTTACCGAGCAGGAAACCGTCACCAGCGATGTGCGCAAAGAAGAGATCGAACTCCTTGACACCGACGAAACCACCACCACAGACGGACCCGACACCACGGGGCGTCGCCACTAAGCAGGTAGGATCGCCGACAGACCGATCGGCGCAACGTCATGAACCGAGGGGCGCCGCGGATGCGGCGCCCCTCGGCATGTTGCAGCGGACCGGGTTTTGAACAAGCAGTCCACTGGCGCAGCGCGATCTCCGACACCTTGACCAGAAGCGGCGCAGCAATCGCGTCGGCGTTTCCCGCCAGACCATCATTTCCATAGAACGGGGACGCTCCGATCCGTCCCTACCGCTGGCCTTCCAACTGGCGGCCATCTTCGGAACACCCCTCGAGTAACTCTTTTCCCCGACGACGCACCCTCGTCAAGGAATACTGCTGGCGCGTCCGACACCTCGGTAGGCTGACAGGTATGACCGGGGAAAGCTTGGATGACAGCGCGCCCAGCGCCTCCCGGATGACTGTCCTCGTTTCCTCGACCACAGGAGGCTTTGGTTGAGGAGCGGGCGCACCTGTTGGTTCCTGTTTGCCGCAGCCTGCGAAAATTGCAGCGGCCGTAGTTTCTGCTGGGCGCATCATGATCCTCGAACACCTCGATAACCCCGGGTATACGGCGCTTATCCGACCTGTCCGTCTGACGTGTCGATGGGTGCTCCGGGTGTGACCCCAACGCAACGTAGCGGGACGAGTAGCAAACCCTCGGTGTTCTCACGGCGGTAGTCCTAAGCGGTCAACGCCTTGTGGACGATGGCGAGCATGAGCCGCAAGGGGAAAGTTTGGGTGGCGCCCGGGTGCTGTGCTTGCTGGCATAGAAGGACTGGCACTGACACTGGAAGGAATCCCGATGACCGGCCCACTGGACGTTCAACACCGCACGGCCATGCAACTCGTTGCAGACAATGCACTGCATCCCTGGGACTTGTGGGTCGAGTACGTTGCCGTCGCCGGCAACGCGCCCGAGGAAGCTGTTGCCGCTTACATGTATGGCAGGGGTGACCTTCCACCCTTGGAGCGCAACCTTCTCGACATAGCGTTGCAAAGCCTCCTCGAGAAGGAATGGCAGCAACGCCCGCACGGCATCTTCCTCAACCTTCAGGAATACAGCACCCTGTACGACAACCACTAGTCATTCTGTAGGGCAGATCCTCTGACATCACGGCCGTATCGACAGGTTGGGCAGGTTGGGCAGGTTGGGCAGGTTGGGCAGGTTGGTTGCGTCGCACGCGCATGACAGTCGCCCTGGTCGCCTGGGGCGCTTCGGTGGCCTGGATGGCTTGGGCGACGTCGGTAGCGTCAGGGCAGTAGGATCGTCTTCTTATGCCCGATGAACAGGAATTGGCCCGTGAGGCCGAAGAAGACAGTCTGACCGCGGTACTGCAGGACATGGTTCTGGACAGCGAGGATGTACAGACATTCCTCACCGGACTAGTCCAAGTCGCTGCGCACTCGTTTTCGGGTGCTTATGGTGAAGTGTTCTGTGGCGTGACGCTGCTCCGCCCGCGGTCGATGGTGACCGTGGCCAGCAGCAGCGAACAAGCGCAGCTGATGGACGAAGTCCAGTACGGGTTCGATGACGGGCCATGCCTGCGGGCAGCCCGTGAAGGCTACACCGTGCACATCCCTGACTTTCTGACCGAGACACGGTTCCCGGAGTACCGGGAAGCGATCGCAGCGCACGGGATCCGCTCCGCGCTCGGTATCCCCATCCGCCTCGACTCAGGCGCCAGTGCCGGCCTAGACTTCTACTCCACCAAGCCCCACGCCTTTGACGACAAGGGCATCGCCGTGGCCGAAGGGCTGGGGCGCGATGCTTCCCGGTCGTTGCGGCTTGCGGTGCGCATCGCGCAGCTCGGCGACGAAGCGCGGAACCGTCAAGCCGCGATGGAATCACGCACAGTCATCGATCTGGCGGCCGGTGCGATCATGGCGCAGAACCGATGCACCCAGCAGGAAGCGATGACCATCCTGCGTCGGGCGTCCAACGCACGCAACGTGAAACTCAAAGACCTCGCCACAACCATGGTGGCCGCCCTCGGCCAGTCCACCCCGGTCGAAACCCACTTCGACTAGACCCCGCAAACAGGGCCCCCTACCGCTCGATCACGGACCGCAGTTCCGCGGTCCAGTGTCGAGACTAATGAGGGTGAACTGGCGAAGTGAAAGTGCAGTGGAGACGACACGGTGTCCATCGTGAGTGCTATTTGAGCTCAGCTTCAAGGAAGTGGCACTGCGTCGTCGAGGTGCTTCGTTGTGGTGGGGGCAGACGCAGCATGACGCCAGATCAGGTGTGGTGGTCAAAGCCGGGTCCTCTGCGTGCTTTGCTGGCATGTGAACGCTCTTCGAAACCGCGAGGACTGGCTATGTCCGGGTCGCAGCTGGCGAGGCTCTCACCGGCAGTCATTCCTGTCGTTGCAGGCCATTGCCCTGCCCGCAGTCAACCGCACCCGTAACTACCTTCATACAGGACCACCTGTGTCACTGTGGATGGATGACACCGGGCGCAGGAACCTACGACCTCGAGGACCTGCGGGCGCGGGTCATGCAACAAACGGCGGATCGGTGGATGACAGCATCCCGGAACTCGCCGCCGCGGACGCCGACCAATGCGCGGTGGCCCTGGCCCTGCCCGACGGGACGGTGCGCGGCACCACGCAGGCGGAGTCGCCGTTCAGCGTGCAGTCGGCGGTCAAACCATTCCTGTTCGCCCTGGCCCTGCTGGACACGGGCGGCGATGCCCTGGACCTCATCGGCATCGAACCGACCGGCGAAGCCTTCGACGCGATCAAGCTCGAGAGCGGCACCGGCCGCCCACCCAACCCGATGGTCAACGCCGGAGCGCTGCTCACGGCATCGCTCATCGACGGCAGTAATGTTGACGAGCGTAACGAGCGGATCCTCCGAGGCCTCTCCGCCTTCGCCGGGCGTCGGCTCGAGGTGGATGACAGCGTTGCCCACAACGAGCACCTCCTCGGGGACCGCAACCACGCCCTCGCACACCTCATGCGCGCGGAGGGAACCCTGCACGTCAGTGCCGACGATGCTGTCGCCGTCTACGCTCGCGCCTGCGCTGTCCTGGTCGACGTGAAGGCCCTCGCGGTGATGGGGGCGACCCTCGCCTGCGGCGGAGTCAACCCGGTGACGGAGGAGCGCGTCGTCCCGGCGGCCGCGGCCCGCGACGTCGTCTCGGTCATGGCGACCTGCGGTGTGTATGACGGCTCAGGCCGATGGATGCGCGCAATCGGCATCCCCGCGAAGTCCAGCGTCTCCGGAGCGATCGTGCTCTCCGCCCCCGGGCGGCTCGGTGCCGCGGTCATAAGCCCGCCTCTCGACGAACAGGGGACGAGCGTGCGCGGGCGAGTCACCGCCGACCTTCTGAGCGTCGAGCTCGATCTGCACGCCTTCGACCCGGCAACGGGCGGCGACCGCGAGGGACGCGCGTCCCGCACCGAGCTCTGACCTCGTCAAGCATCGCCGCGTCGACCCTGGTGGTCACCGGCCTGTCGCACGTCGAACTCGCCCAGCGGGGGCGCTGAGAGACAGCACAGTCATCATGCACTCACTCCTTACGTTCTATCGCCGCTCCTCGGCTGCCAGAATACTGAGGGTGCGGAAGGTCGCCGTCGTCTGCACCCGGTCACCGCCGCATCACGTCGACCCAGTCCGCCAACGCTTCGATGAGATGCTGCAGCCCTTCTGACGTGTTGGGGCGGACGCATCCCCGAAGCCGTCCATGTCGCCCGTATGTGCTGGTGCGCAGCGTTCTGCTACCGGGAGAAAAGATCGAGTGCTTAAGCGACAATGAAACCCGGTTTCATCCTTGAAATGACATACCCGGACTTAGCTGCAGGAACGGGACGCGTGCCCCGGCATTCTGACTCGCCGCGGCCCTCTGCGCCGGAGGATCGTCGTGCAGACCTCCGCATCAATCTCTGTTCGCGTACCGACCGGCGATCACCGAGCGGGCAGCCACGCCACCGTCAGGACCAGCCTGGAGGCCACCTCCAGTGGACGGAACATGAAACCGAACGCCGTAACCACGACCGTCGTGCAGCCCCTCAGCCAGGAAAACCCCTCCACCCACGTCGGCAACCCGCGCACGCTGGACACCCACATACCGATCATAAGCATGCTTACAATAAAGAGTCGGCTCCAGGGCCGATCGTATAACCACTGACCTCGACAGTAAGGAGAAGCATCATGGGACTGGATGACAAGATCAGCAACGCCGCGCAGAAGCTCATCGGCCAGGGCAAAGAAGCCACCGGCACCGCTACAGGCGATGAAAGCCTGAAAGCGGAAGGTCAAAGCGATCAGGCCAAGGGTGACCTGAAGCAGGCCGGCGAGAAGCTCAAGGACGCCTTCAAAAAGGACTGACGCCCAGCCCACCTGCCACCTGAGTGGATCCGGTGACTGGGTACGAGAACATAGAAGGGGAGTGCACCCGTATCGGGGCACTCCCCTTCTATGTGCCTGGTCCTTTTATGTGCCTGGTCCTTCGCCACTACTCCTGCAGGCGGGTCGGATCGGCCTCGCCCGTCGTGGTGGCTCGGACGTGCACTGCAGGGCCGTTATTCAGGGCATTGTGTGGCGCGGTTGATGATCGTGGCGAGAATCGGACGCAGGACGTCGATGTCGGTGGGCAGTTGGAGGGTACGGAGGCGTTCCTGCGCGGCCGCGAAAAGGGCCCGGCCTTGCTCGGTGATGTTTACGGCGACCTGGTTCTGGGCTAGTCCGCGCTTCCGGGTGATCCACTGGTTGGTCTCCAGCGTGGTGAGGACGGCGCCGAGAGTTTGGGAGCGGACAAGGACCAGGCGGGCGAGTTCGGATTGCAGGATGGGGCTTCGCTCGTTGAGGTACTCGAGGATGTAGTAGCCCAGTTGGGGCAGTCCGAGTGCTTTGAGGTAGGCCGCTGATTCGCGTTGGACAGCCCGGGCCGCTACTGACAGTAGCTGCAGGGAGGACCAGTGATCGGGTTTCATCATGGGATGTCCCCGCGTGTCTGGGCCCTCCCTTTGGCAGGCTGGCAGCTACGTCCGGCCAGATGAGCCCTGGTCCCGCCGATGATCATGAGGATAATCCCGAAGATACCAATCAGAGGGATGTTCACGATGGCGGCAAGGATCAGGAGCACGAATGCGACGAGCACGATGACCACCTGCGCCGGTGAACCATCCGTAGTGCGTCTGATCCAGCCGCTTCCGCTGAGCTGAACCGTTCGGGGATCCTCGGCTGCCAGTTGCCGCTCGAGTTCCCTCCACTGCCGGCGTTCCTCCGCAGATAGCCCCATCTCGTTCTCCCTCCTGACCTTCAGTTGTGCTGCGAACTCTTCACGTTTGCGGATGCCACCGAGTGCCCTAGGGGTGCGGGAAGGGGTACCACCCTGATGGGCGGCACCCTTTCCGTCGAACCTTCCGGAAACCTCGCTTCCAGGACTTCACCCGCATGACCGCACGAGTGAAGCACGTAGCGCCGTTGGCTAGATGCGGTGGGCGCCCTCATTAGGCCAGCTGGCAGTCTCCCCTGACGTCGCCTGCTGCGTCTTGCCCTTGAGCTGCTGGGTTGCTGACGGCGCGGCGTTCGCCTGAGCGGCAATCTTGGGTGCTTCTTGCTCAGCCTTGTTCAGGTAGCCTTCCCACCGGCGGGACATGGGCCCGATGAGCCCGCCGCCGACGCCGACGACGATGACGCCGACAACGGCCGAGAGGACGGCGATGAGGATCGGGGTGGTGACCGTTGTGGCGATCTCGACCTGGTTCAGGGCGGCGATGATGCCGATGCCGAGAATGAAGACGCTGGCGATGTTGGCGAGGATCTTGCCGTAGGACAGGCCACCGAGGGCGTTCTGGATCAGGGACTTCACCGCGGCCGCGATCGCAGCGGCGATGACGACGATGACAATCGCGACAATGATTTTCTGCAGGAACGCGATAATGCCGACTAGCAGGTCACTGACCGGGTTGGGGCCGAAGACGCCGAAGGCGAACTGCAGGACGAACAGGACCAGGAAGTAGTAGACGATCTTCGAGACGATGTCGCTCGCGTCGAGCTTGGACTGCGAGAGGGCTTTCTTCACACCGCCGCGTTCAACGGCACGGTCGAAGCCAACCTTTTCGAGAAGTTTGTCCAGGGCCTTGGAGATGACCTTCGCGATGATCAGGCCGACAACCAGGATGACGAGGAACAGGACGAGTTTCGGTACGAATTCGATCACGGTCGCCAGACCGGATCGGAGTGTTTCTTCCATGCGTGGATGCTCCTTGATGCGAGTGAGGGCCGGTTTTCATGGCGTCCTCCAACGCGACCAGCAGTTGTCAACCCCACCGTAAGGTCGTGCCGAAAACAATGCAAGGGTGCTGATCATCAGCCTCCTTAGGTATCGTTTTTTGGGGGGTATTCTTCCTCGGGCAGTTCCCGGCTCACCTGCCCGAGGGACGGACGCTAGCTGCACACCAGACTCTCGAACCCTGATGCGAAGGACATGACATGGCAGACAAGAACACCTCCGGGGCGAGTACCCCGAAGGCGCGGAAGAATGACGTCGTCGCCGCGGAGAAGGAACGCTTCGGCGGTATCAAGTGGGGTTCGGCGTTCTTCGGCTGGCTGACCGCCATCGGGATGACCGTCATCCTCGGCGCGCTGGCAACAGCGATCGGCGTCGGCGTGGGAGCTGCGAACACCGCCGGCGCCCAGGATGCCGCGAACCAGGCAACCCAGAACGCGGAGACCCTCGGTATTGTCAGCGGGATCGTGCTCGCGATCGTCCTGTTTCTGGCCTACTACTGCGGCGGTTACGTCGCCGGCCGCATGGCGCGCTTCGACGGCGCGAAGCAGGGTGTCGCCGTATGGCTGTGGGGCATCATCATCGCGATCGTGGTGGCGATCCTTGCCGCTATCGCCGGGGATCAGTTCAACGTCCTCTCCAGCATCGGCGGAGCACCGCGCATCCCCGTTGACGGCAGCCTGCTGACCGCCTCCGGCCTTATCGGTCTGGCCATCACCGTCCTGGTTCCCCTGATCGGGGCGATCCTCGGCGGCAAGGCCGGCATGAGCTTCCACCGCAAGGTCGACCAGGTCGGCATCAACCACCAGGCCGGCCTCAACGGCTAACCAACAGCGTCTCTCACTAGAAGCAATAGAGGCCGCCACCACCTACTAGTACCGATAGCCAGCAGTGGCTCCTCGAAAAGGAAGAACGCTGCAGGGGCTGATACTCACGACCAGACCGGCCAACACTCCCGGTCCCATCTACAAAAGGAGTTCCACATGATCACCCAGAACGACATCGACACCCTCCTCTCCGGCCGCGGCCACGTCCTCGCCTCCGATGGCTCCAAGATCGGCTCGGTCGGCCAGGTGTACCTGGACGACCAGACCGGTGACCCCAGCTGGGTCACCGTCAAGACCGGCCTGTTCGGCACCTCGGAGTCCTTCGCACCACTGCAGGGAGCGAACGTCAACGGCAACGACGTCACCATCGGATACACCAAGGAGCAGGTCAAGGACGCACCCCGCATCGAATCCGACGGCGACCTCAGCCCCGAAGAAGAGGACCGCCTCTACCGGCACTACGGCCTCGCCGGTCACACCGGAACCACCAACACCGCCGATTACGCCGGCACCACGACCGGCACCACGACCGGCACCACGAGCGATTACGATCGCGCCGGAACGGTTGGTCACGACACGTCCGGTCCGACCACGGATGACGCGATGACCCGCTCCGAGGAGCAGCTCCACGTCGGTACCGAACGCCGCGAGGTCGGCAAGGCCCGGCTGCGGAAGTACATCGTCACAGAGAACGTCACCAAGACAGTCCCCGTGTCCCATGAAGAGGTTCGGATCGAGCGCGAGCCCATTACCAACGCGAACCGCGGTGACGCCCTCGCGGGACCGACCATCAGCGAGGAGGAACACGAAGTGATCCTGCACGCCGAGCGTCCTGTGGTCGAAAAGGAAGCCGTTCCTGTCGAGCGCGTGCGCCTCGACAAGGAGACAGTTACCTCTCAGGAGACCGTCACCAGCGACGTCCGCAAGGAACAGATCGAACTCCTGGACGACGCCACCGACGGCATCACCACGGACGGCATCGATGGCACCGGTCGCCGCCACTGAGCAACATGCTGGTGGGTGATCCGGCCAGCACAAAGCACGACACCGAGGGGCGCCGCACAAGCGGCGCCCCTTGGCGTGTTCTAGAGGAGCGGGTTCTGAATGAACAGCACTACGGCTCAGTGTTGACGCAGAAACTTACGATGGTGCCGGATCGGTTGCAGGTTTTGAGGCTGGGTATTGATCAGTCGCCGCCTGCAGCAAGAAGGGCGACGGAGGACACATCGAAGTCTAGAATCATTCGGTAGCAGCGATCCTGATGGACGCCGGCCCGGACTAGCCGCAAGAACTTGGTAGAGGATGAAAACGTGCTGGATGAGTATGTGCAGCAGTGGAGCGCGATCCAAACAGTACGGGCATCCGGTCTGGGTTTCGAGGAGGTCTATGAGAACTACTTCGGCATCGGTGGTGATGCGACGAAATCGAGGTCAAAGGGTATCTGACCGGGCTGGTCATGCTCCTGGTGTCCGAGCGGGACCTGCTGGCCCAGGCCATCAACGAACTCCTCGACAGTGTCGGCTCCATGGCCGATGGTGCGCACTACAGCGCTCAACAGGTCGCAGCCTTCTCCGGATACGGCGACTACCTCCGGTCCCTGGCGCTCTCCCCCGATGAGTACGACTTCAACGCCCCACCGGCCGGGGACCACAGCACCAGTGCCATCAACCGCCCTGACCTTCCTGCGCCCGGTTCCGGTGATGCCGCGGGCGGAACTGTCGATGACCTTGACTTGGATGAGGCTGAGTTCCGGCGCCTTCATGCCCTGCACGAGTCGGGGTTGCTCGAGACCGGGGCGGAGGAACGTTTCGACAGGATCACCCGGCAGGCACGGGACTATTTCGGCGTCAGCTCAGCCTCCATCGCCTTGATCACCGAGGACGCGCAGGTCATCAAGTCCGTCGTCGGACCTATCGGGCAGGACCTTCCGCGGGGCATCGCTCTGTGTGCGAGGACCATCGAACACGATCGCACCCTGATCATTCCCGATGCCAGTCTCGACCCGCAGTGGCGGGACCATCCCCTCGTTGCCGAGGGTCCCGGCATCCGCTTCTACGTCGGCCATCCCGTGTGTACGGCCGACGGCTGGCGCATCGGCACTCTCTGCCTCATCGATGACCGGCCGCGGGCCTTCACCGATGAGGATGTGCAGGTCCTCCGGCGCCTGGCCGCGCAGGTACAGATGGAGATCTGGGTCTGACGAGGACTTGAACCTCCGGTGACACAAAAGGGTCGTAAGCCTGCTTAGTTTGATTCCGGGCGTCTCTTCGATAGTGTCCTTAGGACACCGGGGTCTAGACGAAGGCCATGGTTCTGACGAACACGGGAACGGCTATGACAGAACTTTTGAACCCAGTCCACACCGGACCGGCGACGACCACGGCGGACGCTGAGCCGGGCGACGTCCTGACACTGACGGAATTCTCGACCAGTCGCCGGGCATCGGAGGCGCGCACCACGCCTCACCAGCGTGAGAACGCCCTGCCGGACAATGATCTGTCTGCTGAGGACCTCGCAGCCTTGTCGACCCGGCAGTTGCGTGTCATGGTGAACCAGGCTTACAAGCTGATGGATACGCCCTACCCGCCTGCCGGCTCTACCGACTGTTACGAGATGATCGTCGACGAGCTCGAGCATCGAGCACAGCAGGCCATGGATCGCGGCACTGAGCACGCCCACCAGCCCAGGGAGACCTTCCGCGATAACCCCCTGTACTGCCGGTTCGAGCTGTTCATCGACGGAACCCTCGCCGCGTACGTGAAGTACACCATGAACGGCGGCCAGGTCGTCCTCCTCGACGGCGTGGAACAACCAGACTTCCAGGACCAGGGTCTCGACGCGACCCTCATGCGGAATGTCGTACTCAACACCCACAAACGGCGTTTGAGCCTTGTTCCGCAATGCCCGATGGCATGCGCCTTCCTCGCCGACCACCCTCAATACCAGGTTCTCATCGGCCAGCCAGGTCGCTAAGTGCCCAGAGTGAGCGCCTTGACGCACTGTCGATAGTAAGTGGCAAGGACTGCCCCCTTCCGCCCTAGTGCTTTGCGGTTGCGCGGGGACAGTGGAGACTAAAGGGCAATGATGAGGGTGGGAGGGCTCGTGGGTTCTGGTGATCTTGACCGTGTTGTCGCTGCTGCGCAGTCCAACACTTCCCTCATGGACGCAGGCCTTGTTGCGGATCCCTTCCCGACTGAGCTTCAGATGGCCGTTGCGTCAGCTGTCAGCAACGGCGAACCACTGGCCGTGGTCGCCGCGGTCGCTGAGCTGCCGGCACTGGCTGTTCTGGACGCCGTCGACGCACTTCATTCATCCGGGCAGACCAGGTAGGACGCAGTCGAACCGCCACCCATGAGTTGTGCCTCCTAAGGTGCCCTCCTGGTCGGAGTGGTTGGTAGAGAAGCGAATGCTGGTTAGTTTTCGATGATGGGACCGAGCTCGTTCGAGGGAGGAAGGCTGTTCATGAGCATCTTTCGTCAGTCAATAGCGGTTACAAGGTTCTGCGGTCTGAGGGTGTCTGGAAGAGCTCCAGCAGGGTCTGAGTGCGGGGATGATCGCTGCCCTGGGTGAGCCGGTGGGCGCGGTCGATGATTTCCTGGGACACAACGACAACTTTTTCGGTTCGTGGTCTGGCTGCGCCGGCTGATGCGTTCGAACGCCTCCGTTGCATTCAGGCCCGTGCGGCCCATGAGGATGCCCTTGGCCCGTTCAATGACGGTAGAACTCAACGCTGATGCCGCCACGGCCTCATTGGTGATCCTATGGGTGTCCACATGGATGGAACGGGATAGATTCACAACCAGTGCCCACACGCCGACCGGGTTCTCGTCATCCGGAATGAGGTCGCCGAAGATCAGCACCTCGCGGGTGCGTCCACCGGCGTCGAGAAGGGACAGATACATTGAGAGCGGACCACCCGCAGTCGTCAGTGTCTCCCGGAAAGCTCGTGCGGCGTCCCAGTCCTGGGATTGGATGTGGAACGAACCCAGGTCCAGGGTCGGAACAACGTCACCGCGCGCATACCCGTGAACCCGATACAACTCATCCGACCAGGTGAAGGTCGAAGAGTCGAAGCAGTGCTCGACGATACCGGTCGGGCAGTCGATGAAGGACTCGATACTCGCTCGAACGACAACGGGGTCAAGAGTGGATGGTGATGATTGGAAGGCAACGACATGCCCGTAGCCAATCGACGTACTCGAGTCAGGCCAGCGACTTGACCCGACTCCACATCTAAACGATAGCAAGACCCCGATTACCAAAGCCGGAAATCTTCTTTCATCGGGTCTCTTCACCGGGTCTCTCGACCAGGCAAACGGTGGGGCCCACACCTCATGCCCAGGCATCGGAGCTCAGGTGTCCGCAGACCGGGCGACCGACCTCCGGGACCACGTTGACATGGAGGAGCACCAGCACCACATGTTGCCTGCTGCCTGCTGTCGGTCAAGGCCTTCCCCTGTGATCATGTCGATGGTCCGTCTTGCCCTCACTTCCTAGACTGGAAAGAAGTTGGGAACAGTGGGAGCAAGTTGGCGAGATGAAGCACCAGGATCAATCAGACGATGACACGCCGGATGCGCGGTTGCAGCTCCGGACGGCCCTGGCGCTTACCGGCTACAGCATTTCGGATTCGTGGGTGTCGTACTTCGCTCTTGCCGGGGCTGTCGATGAGCAGGACCTAGAAGCCTGGCTTCTAGGAGCGATAGAACTGCCGCGCTTACAAGTCGATCTGATGAGCCTCGCAGCCGATGAACTTCTCGAACTCTCCGGCTACGACCTGCGCGTCTCGTCCGAGTCTTACTGACCACATCTCCAACCCGCGTTTCACCCCCAGCACAAATGCAACCACTGCCCTGCTAGCGCCGCCCGTTCATCAAGCACTCACTGGTCTATCACCGGCTCCTCAGAGGAGCAGATTGCCGGAATTGCATACGGGTGAGAATGTCAACGCGAGTGGAGACCACTTCCGCAGCCTGACTTGAGCCCACCATCCCTCCTGACGACTCACCAGTGGACTAACCGCAGTTTCACTTGAGCCCACCCCACCGCAGGCCGGAAGCGTCGGGACAGGAAGCTATGTAGGAGCCCGCTTCCAAATGCGTTCTACCTGGATCCTCTACCGTCTGCAACTGTGCATCCTTCTGCGCTGGGGAGTACGAGGGCTGGACCGTTTAGCGCATGGTTTCATCAGCGAGGGCTCGGAGAGCAGCAAGGTGAGAGTCCCGCCAGACGATCGACTAGCGGACGTCTTCTAGGAACTCCTGAATCTTAGTTCGAGCCTGAGTCCTGCTGGTGGATAGTTGGTTGGAAACTACTTTTGTGTGGGTTCTTCCACGAGAAACCGGTTCCTCGTCTCGATGAGCTTCTTGAGGTACCGCTCGAGGACCAGTACCTCAACCAGCCGACCTAGCGGACCTAGGGGCGCGGCAAACCGGATCCGATCGACCATGGTCGTCACCCCATCGGCGTGACTAAATTCGTGAGCGTGACGGAAACGGCGGAAAGGGCCTTTGATCTGCTCATCCACGAAGTAGTCCGGTGATTCCATCTCCACGATCCGGCTTGTCATGTGGATTGGAAGGCCGAAGTGCCATGCACGCCACGTCACCTGCTCTCCCAACGAGATGAGGCCGGTGGTGGTACCAGCGATAGCCTTCTCCCTTGAGTGAGCCATAGAGCCAGTGTGAGCATCGATGCTTCGAGAGCGGTTAAACAGCTCCGCCTGGGAAACGTGTGCTCGGGTAGTGCACTCAAAATAGACAGCCATGGACTCAGTTTCGCACCACAGCTCCAACCCTCATCAACCGCCGCTCCTAAACCCGTGAAAGGGACGTTCGTTCATCGCCATGAGAGCTGTCCGGTAGCGGATGGCTCGCCGTGCGTCGTCCGGGATCATCCGCGGGACCTTTTCGCCCGGCTGCAGTTCGAGCCCCTGTCAGAGGCACCCACCTGAGGTGCCGGCAATAGTTGTCGAATCATTGGGAATGAGCAGCCCTAGATTGAGGCCCTGTCATCGATGAGGTGTTGGTTCCGCGTTTGGGCGAGGCGGTAGGAGTCGGTGCCGGTTTCGATGATGGTGCCTTTGAAGGTGAGTCTGTCGACGATGGCCGCGCAGAGGCGGGGGTCGGTGAAGGTTCTGGTCCAGCCAGAGAAGGATTCGTTGGTGGCGATCGCGACGGAGGCTTTCTCTTCGCGTTCGGTGAGGACCTGGAAGAGGAGTTCGGCGCCGCGTTTGTCGAGTTCCATATACCCGAGCTCGTCGATGCAGAGCAGATCGACCCGCCCGTATCGGGCGATGGTGCGGGCGAGGACTTTGTCGTCTTCGGCTTCGACGAGTTCGTTCACAAGTCGGGTGGCGAGTGTGTATTTCACTCGGTATCCCTTTTCGGCTGCCGCGGTCCCCAAACCGATGAGCAGGTGGGACTTGCCGGTGCCTGAGTCCCCGATGAGGCAGAGGGGCTGGCCTTTGCGGATCCAGTCCCCGGTGGCCAGGGTGTTGATGGTGGCCTGGTTGATGTTGGGGTTCGCGTCGTAGTCGAAGTCACCCAACCATTTGTCGCGGGGGAAGTTCGCTGATTTCACTCGTCGCACTGATGAGCGGCGATCCCGGTCGTCGCACTCGGCCAGTAACAGTTCGGCAAGGAATCCCTGATAGGACAGCTGCTCCTTGCCCGCGACGGTGAGTGCTTCACCTAGGACCGCGCGGATGGTGGGTAGTCGTAGCCGGCGGCAGGCCTGTTCGACTGCAGCGGTTGCTGCTTCTTCGGTCAGCCCGCGCCGGCGCCTCAGGGTTGATGAGACGGTGATCGGGTTGGCGTTGGTCGGGCTCATGAGATGGTTCCCCTCGTCTGGCGGGTCGTTCCGGTCAGTCTCTGGTCAGCTGGATCACGGGTGGTATCTGGGGTTCGTCGGGTGAGGAGTTCGTCATAGCCAGCTACGGTCGGCAGGGGGCGGGTGTCCGGTGGTAACCCCGCGATGACGGCAGCAGGGTCAGCCAATCGACGTTGGGTAAGGCTGATGACGCGTTGTTCGCGCGCAACGGGACGCGATGCGTGCGCGCCGATCCAAGCCGGATTACTCAAAGCAGTGACCCGGCGACCGACACCTATTGATTGGGAGTCGCTTTCGGCGGGTGAACGGTTTAGCCGTTCCGCAATGATCCGATCAGTGGCCGCCCGCCGTGCTTCGACAGCGACGACGTCCGCGGTAACAGCCCCTACTGTCAGGGCAGCTGCGATTCCGTCTGCGACGTCAGTAGGGGCCATTGTTCGGTGCAGCAGGAGCACGTTGATTAGCTCCCGTGTTGCGCGGGTGTCTCCGTCGGTGCGACGGGCCGCCGCCCAGAACGCGTCATGCGCGGAGGTGAAGGACCCTGACGCGCGCGCCTGGGCCAGAGCAGTGGAACCCGGGAAAGCTCCGGGCTTGTGGTGAAGGATCTCGAGGTAGTGGTCCAGGTCAACGCAGCTACCATCCCGTGCAACGACTCGTGCGTGCCTGGCGATCAGCGTTCGTCCATCAAAGACCAGCACTTCGGATGCTCGCAGGGAAACGCGCACGGTTCGTCCTATGAAACGAACCGGAACTGAGTACTTCACCATCCGCACCCTGATCAGGGAGGACCGGTCCACTCTCGGGGTGAGCACGATTCCGGGATCGAACACTTCGGCCGGCAGCGGGTTGAGCAGGGTTCGTTCCTGCTCAAGGTCAGCACCTACTGTGGTCAGCTTCCCGCTAATCCTGCGCTTGTTGTCTTCCTCATCCCAGACGATGATCCGGGCGTTGAGTTCGGCAAGAGTATCGACAGCAGGTACGGGCGTGAGCCGGTTCCTGCGGAACCGGCCTATCTCACCTTCAATGCCGCCCTTCTCATGCGCACCTTTGATGCCTGGCTGGCAGTAGAACGCGTCGAATCCGCAATGCGACCGGAACAGGACCCACCTGTCGTTCTCTACCCGCTCACGCGAGGTCCCAAGGACCTGCTTCACTGCAGCGGTCAGATTGTCGTATCGGACATGGCCGGTAGGCACTCCACCGCACGTGGCGAATGCTTCGAGGTGCCCTTCGAGGAACGCTTCCTGCCCTTGGGTCGGATAGACGCGGTGGATGGCTTTACCGGAGTAAGACAAGCGGAAGGCGAAAATGTAGCACTTCGTGCGCACCCCAGCGAGGTCCACCCACACTTCACCGAAGTCCACTTCAGCCTCCGCACCCGGGGCATGTTCTTGCGGGACGAACGCATCCGCCGTGGTTCTACCGGCCTCACGCTCGAGCTCGGCTTTTCGGAACTTCACGTAGTGCCGGACCGTCGAATACGACAGATCCCCGCCGTGCTCGTCGACTAGCCGGTCATGAATGCGCTGAGCGGTATGCCGCTGCTTCCGTGGCGCGCTCAGATCCTCCCGCAGAAAGTCATCGATCAGAACCTTGAACCGGCCAAGCTTCGGTGCCTCCCTGACCGGTGGCTTACGTGGTGGAGGCTCTGCCGAGGTCAGCGCCTGACGCACTGTCCGCCTGGACACGCGGTACTTCCTGGCCAGGGACCGTATCGAGTCACCACTGACTCTTGCGTCCCTGCGGATCTGCTCGAATAACTCCACCTTCGACTCCATCGCTGCCTTCCACCGTTGGAAAAACATCCTGATGAATCAACGGTGGGGTGGGCTCAAGTGAAACTGCGGTTAGTCCACTGGTGAGTCGTCAGGAGGGATGGTGGGCTCAAGTCAGGCTGCGGAAGTGGTCTCCACTCAAGCTCCCATAATCACGGCGGCGCGTCCCTTATCCGCAACCATTGCTTCCTCAAGAACTCTTTCGAGTACCACCTCAAGCGTGGCCATGGTGCCTCCTCTAAAACCGCTGGTCAGGCATGGGTTAGGGTTTCTTGGCCCACTCCGTGATCACTCTGTGACCCACGGCTGATCCTTACGGTGATTGTTAGTGCGGTTCGGTTGTTGGCGGTGATTCGTTGGGTAGCGGCGGTTGCTATTGGAAGTCGGCGAGCCAGAGGTCAGGCCCGAAGACTTCGTACTGGATGTCCTGTGCCGGGATTCCTCGGCTGATGAGGGAACTGCGGACAGCTTGCATGAACGGCAGCGGCCCGCACAGGTAGTACTCCGCACCGGCAGGAAGCTGCACGTCACTGAGGTCCATGAAACCCGTGAATGTGTCGCCTGCCTGCTGTCCGTCGGTGGGGGGCTCCAGGAACCACGTGACAAGGGACGCATTCGGGAGTTGTGCCAGGTCGGCGCGTACCTGGTCCTGCAGGGCGAAAGAGCCTGCGGAGTCGTCGGCGTGCAGCAGGGTTACCTTTCGCTGGGAGCCGGATTGCACGAGGTGGGAGATCATCCCTGCCATGGGGGTGATGCCGATACCGGCGCTGGCGAAAACGATCGGCCGGTCTCCGGGCTTGAGCACGACGTCCCCGAACGGTACCGACAAAACGACCTCGTCGCCGACGTTCACGCTCGAGTGCAGAAGGTTGGACACTTCACCATCGGGTGTCGTCAGGCCGTGGATGCGTTTGACGGAGAACTGCCGGTGCCGGCCATCGTCGGCCCGGGTCAGGCTGTACTGGCGGGGCTGGTGCACACCATCGGGCATCAATGCTTTCAGCGTCACGTACTGGCCGGGCAGGGACGGCTTCACCTCACGCTCATCGGTGCGTTCCACCACGAACGTCACGACGTCCTCGGTTTCCCGGATCTTCTCGACGACCCGCCAGGAACGCCAGATCGTCTCCGGGGCAAGGCCCACAGCCGCATACATCGAACGCTCCTGATTGATCAGGACGTTGGCCATCAACCAGTACACCTCATCCCACGCCGCAGCGACCTCCGGTGTGACCGCATCCCCCAGCACGTCCACAATCGCCCACATCAGATGCTCATGAACGATCTCGTACTGATCCGAGCGCAACCCCAGCGACACGTGCTTGTGGGAGATCCGGGACAGCAGATGATCAGGCAGCTCATCAGGCCTGTTCACCAGATAACCGGCGAACGCAGCAACGGAACCCGCCAGAGCCTGCTGCTGCCTGCCATCGGCCTGATTCCCCCGATTGAACAACCCATCCAGCAGCTCCGGCCTGTCCTGGAACATGTGCGCGTAGAAACGCTCCGCGATGACACCGATATGTTCCCCCACCACCGGCAGAGTCGCTTCGACCACAGGACGGGACGTATCAGAAAGCATCAGCCAACCCCTTCACACATAACGGTTTGATGCACCCATCATAGACCGATTTCTACAGCGTGTAGAAAACCCGCTTGTACGTCAGGCACTTCGCTCCAGCGGCTGCGCATCTCACCCGGAAATGATGCTTACCTTCGGGGCGATCATGGGAGGGGACACCTGTTTGCGGTTCCAAGCGTGCAACACAGCGTCGTCGTCGTTGCTTGCCGTCGTCGTGTGCCGTCGTCCGTCGTTTCAGCTGGTGCCGACGCGGCGGCCGGAAATCGAGGCGGATACTACCTGCACAAGATGACGACGCTCCCCGCCTGCCCACGGTTCATTAGTCATCCGTCCCCATACTGAGGCCGACAGGGCCTCGTCCTGCACGGCCGCCGTGGATCCCTGGACGAGGACGGACCACCCCGACATCCGCTCGGGGGCAACGTGATCGACTTGGAACGCCACCCGATCCAACGGGGAGCGGCCCAGATCACCGGATGCCGAGGTGCGAAAGAAAATCGCCTGGTCGTGGACGAGGTAGTTCACCGGGAAGATGAACACGCGTCCATCCCTGACAAAACCAACCCGACCGGTCAGCCCGGTACCCAGCAAAGCCCAGCACTGCTCAGGCTCGAGGGGCTCATGGGAACGCCCCACTCCTGGCATCTCCCAAAAATCGTCACCGGTGGACATAACCACTCCTTACACCCAGGAACATGAACGTCCTACCAGTATGTAGGCCCTGTCGGATCTTTGTACTCGCAGCCACCGCACCCTGAGCCAAATCTCGCGACCATCCAATATGCAATCGGTCGCCTCGCACCCGGTGCTTGCAGGTGACTGGCGCAGAGGAACCCGGAGGGCTGTGACGTCCTGTCATCGTGTGGTCGCGCCCCCGGTGGTCCTCCCAGTAGCTTTCACACCTGCCACTTGTGCTGGAGAAGAAGCGTGTGCTGGAGAAGAAGGAAGCACGCCGGAGGACTTGGTTATCATCTGATGAGGGAGTCGAAATTCTATAGGCACTGCAGCTACCCGAGGTAGGAGCATCAGCATGGACACCATCAGCACTCAATCGAAACCGGTCATCGTGGGATACGACGGTTCCGACGGAGGCCGGCGGGCCGTGCTGTGGGCAGCCCGACATGCATCGGCAGCAAAGCTTCCTCTCATCGTCGTTCACTGCTGGGTGTGGCCACTCTTCACGCAAGACCTGGGCCCCGTAGCCGGCGTCAAAGACAGCGGACTGCAAAACGATGCAGAGAAGACAGCTGCCGAAGGTTTCGATGTTGCTGCTCAGGCAGAGCCTGGCCTCGAAGTCCACAAACGCCTTGTCGCCGGCTTCCCCGCCGAAATACTGACCAGACTTTCCGCCGAAGCATCCCTGCTCGTCACCGGCACCCGCGGCCTGGGAGGTTTCTCCGGCTTGCTCGTAGGATCTGTCAGCCTGCACCTCGCAGCCAGCGCGTCCTGCCCCATCATGGTAGTGCGAGAGGACCAACCCGCTCACGAGAACGTCCTGGTCGCCGTGGACGGATCTCCCGAGAGCGACCGCGCAGTCATCGTCGCCGCGGACCTAGCAAAGACCTTGGACTGCTCGGTTCACCTTCTGCATGTACAACCTCGGCGCCGGCACACGATCGTTGGCTCCGCCGATGTTGAGCGTGACCCCATCATTCAGCAGTCCCTGAATCTGCTGCCACCTCAAACGGACGTCGTCGTGGTCGAGGACACACTGGCAGCTTCCTCCGTTCCCGGTGCCATCATCGAACACGCTCGCACGGCATCATGCGTCGTCCTCGGAGCCAAAGGGAACAACACCCTCGGTGCCCGCCTCGGATCAACAGTTCACGCCGTCCTGCACCACGCCTCGGGAAATGTCATCGTCGTCCGCTGAGCCCGCGCTGACCCTCCCCTTGACCGAGTTGTGTTGAACTACGTGACGACACACTCCCGACACTCGGGCACGATGACCAAACGCCTGAAGCTTCAAATGCGGGAAGTGGACGACCTGGACCAGGTCATGCGTATCCTGATCAGCACCACGACGCATTTCTCCCAATGACAGCGCGCCGGCAGCATCGCTGGCGTGACAGACCGAAAAGGACGCGGAAGCATGAAGCTCGAAACGAATCTCTTCGTCTACCTGACACCCTTCTTCTTTCTGGTCGGCACTATTTACGGGTTCCTCGTCGAATGGACCGAACCCGTCGGGTTCCTCGCGCTCTACCTCACAGGTGGTGTGACCGCGATGGTCGGCTTTTACCTCGGCTTCACCGGTAAGCGAGTCGGCGACCGCCCCGAGGACCGACTCGACGCCGAGATTCATGAGGGTTCCGGCGAGCAGGGACACTTCAGCCCCTGGAGCTGGTGGCCGCTCGTCCTTGGCCTGGCGGCCGCAACCGGGTTCCTCGGCCTCGCCATCGGCTTCTGGATCCTGTACATCGGTATGGGTTTGGCCGTCATAGCCTTGGTCGGCTGGGTGTTCGAATACAGCCGCGGAGACCACGCACACTAAACCCTCCACACCAGCGAGTTACCCGGGTTGCCGGGCTCCTCGCCGGCTTACTCCGTAGCTGATGGACGGGGTGCGGGAAACTTTTTCGCACAGGTCACGACGCAGGTGATTCCTTGTCGGGCGCGCATCTATGCTTCCGGTATGAGCCTATCTAGCGCCTCACGGCTCATCGTGGCCGGCATCGTCCTTCTCAGTGCAAGCGCCTGCAATGGCGGTGTATCAGCGGAGGAGTTTGAGGCGTGCATGAGCGACGGGCAACACACCATCAGCGCGTCCATCGACGCCGGTTCTGATCCTGAGCAGACATACAAGCAGGCAATGGATGACTGTGGGTTCGGCAAACTCAGCGACGCCGAACGCGACAAGCTCTTCAACGGCCAATGAATCATCATCCGAACCACCACAGACCCAAACCGAACTGCTGCAGCGGCCGGCACCGGACAGGTTCGTCAACCATCAGCCCCGCGCTCAGTACGGTCAGTCACGCGCTCTGCGGTATAAGTCATGAGATGCGACGGTTCAGCGCAGCTAGGCTCGGTCCATGATCCACACCGGTACGAGATTTGATGTTTCTTCGCTTCGGCGTCTGGCGGTGACGTCCATCGTGAGTGGGCTCGCCGTGCAGGGGGCCGTCATCGCGGCACTGGTCACGGTTGACCTTCTCACGAGGAAGAGTCGTGTGAAACGGTCGGGGTTCCCCCGCCCTGGGACGTTCCGGACGGAGGTGGCAGATACAGCCACGACGACCTACACCTATGGAGAGGATCTTTTCAAGGACATGCTTGATGCAATCAGGCATGCCGAGCACCGGATCTTCCTCGAAACCTACCTATGGAAAGACGACGAGGTCGGCCATGAATTCCGTGACGCCCTCAACGATGCAGCCGCCCGGGGGGTCGACGTGTATGTCATCTACGACCACTTCGGGAACCTTGTTGTGCCTTCGTCCTTCTACACCTTCCATCCCGACGTCCACGTGTTCCGGTTCCCGGCCCTGGGACCCTCCCTGCAGTTCGGACCTATCGCAGCGACGGGTCTGACCCACCGGAAGATTCTCTTGGTGGACAACGAGATCGGTTTCATCGGCGGATACACCACCACCCTGGTCATTACCTCCTACTGAACAGGTCGCCGGCAGTGATCGTCTAAGCGTCTTTCAAACGCCTTACAGGAAGTAAGCGCTCCGAGAACTTGCCGTCTCAGAAACCTGAAACTTTCTAAGACAAGTGCAGCAGTCCAAGCCCGATGTCAACCATGCGTCCAGCTTCCGAAGCCCTGCCTCGGACAGGAATTACGCGAACAACTCGGCGCGGTTTGCCTCTATCCCCAGATGCTCGGCCAGCACGAGCTCGCCTGATTCCAGGGGCCCCGCTGCTACGGCGGCCCCAGTAGCGAAACCTCCGCGGACGATTTCCGGCGTCAGCCACGCCGGGAAGCCTTGCACCGGCGTCGGAGACCCTACCCTGACCCTTTCCGTCGCCATACCGGTTACGACCCGCATTTATGCCATGGCACGCTTCTTCGTGCGGGCTCGCTCATCGGCGTCGGAAGCCATTCCAGCCGTAGTTTGCGCCTTACGGAACTGCTTCCATGCGTACCCGAGCACCATCGATCCCTCTCCGACGCATGAATGCGGCCGTTTCGCCGACGCGGCAGGTGCTGCCCCTGCTCCCTCCGGGTCCAGAGCCCAGCGCTCTCGCTGTTGAGCTACACGTCGATGGACTCAATGTAGCGCCTGTCCCAAAGCACACAAGCACTGGGCGTCGACTAGAGCCATGAAGGGCAGGCGAAAAAGAGCTCATCCACTGTCTTGAAGCTTGAGTAGAAGGCACCCCTGGTGAATCCTGTTCGAGTGCAGATTGCTTCCACACTGACATTAGTGATGCCTTGCTCCCTGAATAGTGCTGCCGCAGCGTCGATGAGCTGGGCGCGAGTTGTGGGACGCCGTCGCACCGGCCTGACTCCAAGAGTTGTCGACAACGAGATATTCATGGTCCTTGGTTAATCATGTAACTGTCGGTTAGCAGTTTAGTCTCAACGCAATGGGGCTGACGCACCACCATCATCGCGTTCTGAGTCTTCGTACCTGGAGCTGTTAACGGGCAGCGTTTCACGAATTTGGGCGATGGAAGGCATTGAACACTCGGGCGTTGCTAGGAGCGTCAATCGGAACGTCGAGCACGGTTATCGTCCGTGCGATAAGGAAGTAGTAGCCGGTCTGCACGATGACGTCGACGACTTGCTCGTCGGTGAAGTGGACACGGACGTCACTGAGCATGGAGTGAGGGATCTTCGGATGCACAGCGACGGCTGCAACGAATCTCAACAGGACTCGCTGTTTGGCAGAGAAGCAGCGCGCGACCCAGTCTTGGCTGGTGATCGCTTGCCGCTGCTGCTCGGTGATTCCGAGCGCCCTGGAGAGGGGATCATGCTGCGCGGTTTCGAAAGGTGCTTCGAACAGGGCGCCAGCGGCAAGAGCGGTCATTTCCCGCTCGATGGGCTGCAGAGAGCTGGATTGGAACTGGGCGGCACCTAACCGGATTACTGGGTCGGCTACCTGAGGATTGCGAAGCATCATCCGGAAGACATTAAGGATGCCCCCGTTGTCGGCCATCGCCTGCAAATCCTTGGCCCGGTTCATCACCAATCTCTCATTGGGTGAACCAATCGGGGGTACGACAGCGCTATACGCCTGGACCTTCAGGCCAAGTAATTGGTCCTGCGCTCGGCCTTGTTCTTCACCGTGAGGATTCAATCGACACCACTTTCTCAACTTCGTAATCCGTTCCGGGTTATCGCCTCTGGGTGCGATGACGGTTGTGAGCGCGGGTCGTCAAACCGGAGTATCACCGGTACCGGTATCGATGCCTTTGTATGAAAGCGGTGAGACTGTCCTTCCAAACCGGCCACCCCCTCCCTGACGATGGGTCCGGGAGTCCGCTCCGGGGCCTGGACTTCGTCGATGTGCGGCCGGAGGCGCATGAAGACGACTTCGAGGAAGGATCGAAGTCTGCTCTCACACGCCTGACCAGGATGTAGGTCTGTCAGTTTGTGTGCACCTTGGTTGATGATGGATGCGACCTTCTTGATCGACCGTAGGGCTTTGGGGGTGAATGTCGCTCCGGCGAAGACATGGAACCCGCCCTTGCAGAGTTGTAGCTCAGCTGTCGTCCCGGACTCTGTGGCTTTCGCGGCGAAGCGTGTCGCGGACTGGTCCGACTTTTTCCGACGATCCGCGGGATGAGGTTGGGTTCGAGGATGGTGTCGATGAAGTGCTGCACCTGGTCCCGCTCCGCCTTAGCAGTGCGCGCCGTCCGGTGCCGAATGCCGGGATGCAGGAACCAGGGTGTAGCCGCATACCGGGACATCCCCGGTCCGCCGTAGGGCGGACCGGGGATGTCCCGGTATGCGGCTGCTGTGTGGCTGTGCCGATCAGCTCACGTCCTCGTCGACCCAGTCGAAGGTCTTCGTGAC
This sequence comes from Arthrobacter sp. TmT3-37, assembly GCF_054510835.1. Classification (NCBI taxonomy): domain Bacteria; kingdom Bacillati; phylum Actinomycetota; class Actinomycetes; order Micrococcales; family Micrococcaceae; genus Arthrobacter; species Arthrobacter sp. TmT3-37. The sequence continues at coordinate 75,103 of NZ_JBTNDU010000008.1, forward strand.
GGCCTTCTTCCACAGGCGCAGCTGGCGGTCACGCTCGACTCCGTCCATCGAGGGGGTCCAGCGCTTGTCCTCGGCCCAGTTGGTAGCGAGCTCGTCGGTGTCCTTCCAGAACCCGACGGCGAGGCCCGCAGCGTAGGCAGCGCCAAGTGCTGTGGTCTCCGTGACCTTCGGCCGGATCACGGGGATTCCGAGGATGTCGGCCTGGAACTGCATCAGGGCGTCGTTGGCGACCATGCCACCGTCGACCCGAAGGTCCTCCATGTTCACCCCGGAATCGGCGTTCGCCGCGTCCAGCACCTCGCGCGTCTGGAAGGCCGTGGCCTCCAGGGCCGCACGGGCGATGTGGCCCTTGTTCACGAACCGGGTCATGCCGACGATCGCTCCGCGTGCGTCCGCCCGCCAGTACGGCGCGAACAAACCCGAGAACGCCGGCACGATGTACACGCCGCCATTGTCCTCGACCGTCGTGGCGAGCTGCTCCACCTCGGGGGCGCTCTTGATCATGCCGAGATTGTCCCGGAGCCACTGCACGAGTGAACCGGTGACGGCGATCGAACCCTCGAGCGCGTAGACCGGCTTCGCGTCCCCGAGCCGGTAGCAGACCGTCGTGAGCAGGCCGTTCTTGGAGTGGACGATCTCCTCGCCGGTGTTCACGATCATGAAGTTGCCGGTGCCGTACGTGTTCTTCGCACCTCCCTTGTCGAAGGCAGCCTGGCCGAAGGTCGCCGCCTGCTGATCCCCGAGGATGCCGGCCACCGGCGTCTCGCGCAGCAGCTGCGAGGTGTGCACCGTGCCGTAGACCTCGGAGGAGGAGCGGATCTCGGGCATCATCGACACCGGCACGCCGAAGTCGGCGAGGATCGACTCGTCCCAGGACAGGGTCTCGAGATCCATGAACAGCGTGCGCGAGGCGTTGGTGACGTCGGTGATGTGCACGCCGCCGTCGGTGCCGCCCGTGAGGTTCCAGGTCACCCAGGAGTCGGTGTTGCCGAACAGGAGATCGCCGGCCTCCGCCTTCTCGCGTGCCCCGTCGACGTTGTCGAGGATCCACTTGATCTTCGTGCCGGAGAAGTAGGTGGCCAGCGGCAGGCCCACTTTGGCCTTGTAGCGTTCGACGCCGCCGTCCCGTGCCAGCTCGTCCACGATGTTCTGCGTCCGCGTGTCCTGCCAGACGATCGCGTTGTAGACGGCCTTGCCGGTGGTCCTGTCCCAGACGACGGCTGTCTCCCGCTGGTTGGTGATGCCGACCGCCGCGATGTCGTGGCGGGTGAGGTTCGCCCGGGACAACGCGGTGCCGATGACCTCACGCGTGTTGTCCCAGATCTCGGCGGGATCGTGCTCCACCCAGCCGGCCTGCGGGAAGATCTGCTCGTGCTCCTTCTGGCCGGAGGACACGATGTCACCCTTGTGGTCGAACACGATGGCCCTGCTGGAGGTGGTGCCCTGGTCGATGGCGATGACGTACTGCTGCGACATGTCTAACTCCTTCATTGGATGTGTCGATGAGTGCGGCTGCACGCGGCCGCGAAGCGGCCCCTAGGCGGCCCCTAGGCGGCCCCTAGACGGGAGGAGCGGGGAAAGAGATGAACTGGATGACGATGCCGGCGAGGACACCGCCGACGATCGGTCCGACGATCGGGACCCAGGCGTAGCCCCAGTCACTGCCGCCCTTGCCCCGGATGGGCAGGAGTGCGTGGGCGATACGGGGCCCGAGGTCGCGGTTCGGGTTGATGGCGTAGCCCGTCGGGCCGCCGAGGGAGGCACCGATGCCGACGACGAGCAGTGCGACGGCGAGGGGGCCCAGGCCGGACGGCGTGTTGCCGAACGACAGGATGACGAACACGAGCACGAAGGTGCCGATGATTTCGGTCACCAAATTCCAGCCGTACGAACGGATGGCGGGCCCGGTGGAGAAGACGCCGAGCTTATTGGCGGGATCCGGCTCCTCGTCGAAGTGCTGCTTGTAGGCGAGCCAGCAGAGGACGGCACCGAGGATCGAGCCGAGCATCTGCGCTGCGAGGTATGCCAGCGTGGTCGCGAAGGTCTTGTCGACACCGGGCGCGTATTCAGCCGCGTCACCGTTGACCAGCAGGCCGACCGTGACCGCGAAGTTCAGGTGGGCGCCGGAGAGGGCTGCGACGTAGACGCCGGCGAAGACGGCGAGGCCCCACCCGAAGTTGACCATGAGAAAGCCGCCGTTATTGCCCTTGGTCCTGGCGAGTGCGACATTCGCGACCACGCCTGTACCGAGCAACAACAACAGCATGGTGCCGAAAGTTTCGGCAACAAATACTTCGAGAGACATCTTGACTCCTCTAACTATTCATTTATCGACGGGTGCCGCCGCCTCGACGGCACCCGTTGGTTCCCCCCGGCAACCACTGCCGTTGGCACTGCACCGCTGCGTGGAGCAGCGGCTCGACCCGGAACGGCGGGCGCCGCTACGCGGTCAGGCTCTTGACCTGCACCCGGTGAGCGTCGACGAGGACCTTCTCGGCGAGCATGATCTCCGCAGCGGAGTCCGCGGCGGTCCAACCCAGCAGCGAAAGGGAGAGCCCTTCGCCGACCAATACAAGGTCGGACCTACAGGCAGCGTGGCTGGTACAGGGGATTGGCAGGAGCACCAATTTGATCAAGTGCGTGCAGTACCAGTTGCTGCACAGCCGGATCATTCGGGAGTTGGTCGTGCTCAAACAAATCAAGCGGGCATTTGTCCTGAATGGTGACGTTGGTGACTTGTCGAGCTGGGCCTGCAAGGTACTGGCTCTGGTAGGGGGTGACGATTTCGTCGTACTTGGTGGAGATCACTGTGTAGGAAGGACCTGTGACGATGTCGCCGATTGAATTGAGCTCCTGCATGAAGGGCGATCCGGCGCCCTGATCGGTGCATGCCTGACAGAGCGAGATCGAACCGGACTCCTGGTTTTCAGAAGTCGGTTCCTCAGCGGTTGACGTCTCGGAGGACTGCGAGGTTAGGTTGTTGCTGGTGCCGTGATTCGAGGGGGCTATGCCGATAAGGTGGTTCACCTTTTTGGCGCCTCCCAGGAAGCCCATGTAGTACCTGGGCATCATTCCACCTTGACTGTGTCCTACAAGGTCGGCTTTTTTCGCGTTGGTTGCGGCAAGAACAGCGTCGACAAAGTCGCCGAGTTCGGCCGCGGAATCTGTCACCGGACCGGTGGCGTGCACGCCATTCGTTGTTCCGTAGTTCAACGAGAAGACACAGTAGCCCGCGTCGGCGAGGATAGGGGACAGCGTGGCCCAGTTCTTGGCCATGCTCTCAAACGTGCCTGGTACAAGGATGACCGGGTAGGGATGTTCTGTGCTGGGCTTGCAGGACCAGTTATTGGCACCGGGTGGGGCAATGTCCAAAGTATCTGCGGCGGCGGGCTGCATACCCACGAGAGAACTGGCAGCAATCGTGAGACTTGCAACAAGAGTGGGGAGGCGTAGCTTCATGTGGTGGTACTCCTTCGTATCAACAACCCCCATTGGTCCAGCTAATAGTGGAAGCGGGCGGCGCTAAAGCGCAACGAGGATGCACAGACGTGCACGTCAGAGGGTGGTGGCGCGGCACGTTGCCCAGTCCAAGGCGCCGAGCATCTGGTTGCCCTTCTTCCACTGCTCCTGCGTCACATCGGCTGGTGTTCGCGTACACAGGCAGGTGTCGTGACGCTCCCAGGAATAATCCGGTCCTTGATCATGCGTCCTTCGTGAGCGGGTTTATTCGGCGCATCAGGGTGCGCGCCGTGATCTCATCGATGACGAGGTCCGTAACAACGCCTGCGCGCAGGGCACCCACCAGTCCCGGCACTTTCTGGTCTCCAGCGACGACGCATAGACGGCTTGGGATTTGTCGTAGCTCCATGGGCGTGGGACCGCTGGCACGTCGATTGAGGTCGATGTCGGCGTAGGTGCCGTCCTCGCGCAGAAAAACGGTGCAGACGTCTCCAACAACACGGTGGGCGGCGAACTGTTTGAATGCGTCTTCTGTCAGATAACCTCCGCTGTAAACCTCTGACCGCGTCGAGCCCTGGAACGCACCGACGCTGAAGAGAGCAAGATCGGCCGAGTTGCGCACGGAGAGCACCCGGCGCACGCTCGACTCGGCCCACATCAGTCGACGTGTCTGCTCATTATCAAAGAAGGCCGGCGTCGGGAACGGGATTAGGCTGGAGCCGAACGCTGCGGCCATCTCGGCCAGGAGTTCCGGTGAGTGCCCCATCTGCGGAGCCCGGGCACTCACTGCTCCGTTCATCTGCACCACTGTGGTGTCCTGGGTGCGTTTGGGTTGAAGATAGGAAGCGACCGCGGAAGTAGTGATTCCCCAGGCCACCGCCAGGGTCATACCGTTCCCAAACCGGTCACTGACCAGCACCGCAGCGTAGCGGGCTGCCGCCTCTAATCGCCTCGCGTCGGAAGCGGAAGCGGACGTTCCGGCTACATGGGCAGTGACGCCGAAAGTGTCCGATAACGTCTGGGCGAGCTCGCTACGAGTATTCATGGGGGTGGACAGACTGATCCTTACAATTCCTCGATCCCGCGCAGTCTGTAGCATGCGGGACACTGTGGACCGCGACACCGACAGTCGGTCTGCCACGGCCTCCATGGTGGCCCCCTGGATGTAGTAGAGTTCGGCCACCCTGTAAAGAGTTGTTTCATCGATCATGGCTCTCCTATGAAGCACGGAATTAGGAATTCTGAGAACTGTACGCAGGCCCTGCGCAGTCCCGTATATCGCTCCTGCGTACATGAACCCCTGCACGCTGTCGGCGAAACGGCAGTATCACGAAGGAGCGCGGTAGGTACAAGCCGCAGTCCCGTTACGCGGCCCGCGTTTGGTCCCAGAGATACCTTCGGTGGCAGCAAGCCTATGGCCACACCAATGTCGGGAAATGGGCCAATGCACGCTTTGGCGGCGAATCGGGGTAGCTTCTGCACGTTATTCCAGATCCTCCACGCCACCCTTGACCACGCCTGTTACGCCTAAATACTGTCGGAGAGTCTCGCGGCCTTCGCCCACATCGGCTTGGGCACGAGCGCACGGCACCGAAGCCGGCGCTCTGCGAGGCCGACCGGGCAATGTTGCCCGGTCATGATCAGGAGTGTCCATGACTACCCTCTTCCACAAATCAGTCCTGTTGTCTCTGTCTCTCGCCGTTATCAGCGCCAGCTTGTCCGCCAGTCCGGCACTCGCGAAGGACACTTCACCGGTTCCGGGCCCAGTTGCTGCCGTTTCTTCCGGCACAACGACCCCGATCCCCGCTGTTCAGGGGCCGCTGAAATCCACCGCTGAAACGTATCCGTTCGGTGCCGCCGATCATCAGGAAGTACCTCAGGATCTGACGAAGCTCGGCTACGTGGAGGAGGAATACCTAGTCAGCGGCACGTCCAACGTCTACACCTGGCCCACGACAGGCCCAGCTCAAATCCGGACCGCCGATGCTCCGTACACCACCCGTGTGCTCGTGCGGAAGCCCGCCAAAGACCAGAAGTTCAGCGGAAACGTCATCGTCGAAATGCTCAACCCGAGCAACCTCTTCGACCTCAACATCGGCTGGGCTATGACACAGGAGCAGATCGTAGCCAACGGCGATGCCTGGGTAGGCATTACCGCGAAACCCATCGCCGTGCAGGCACTGAAGAACTTCGACCCCGAGCGGTACGCATCCCTGTCCTTCGCGAATCCGCTGCCCTTGACCGACCCCAGGAACTGCACCGCTGTCGCCTCGGACTCCTCAAGGACCACCGAGAACGGCCTCATCTGGGACATCTATTCGCAGGTCGGCGCCTGGCTGAAGAGCGACGCTGCGGATAATCCGCTTCGTTACGATTCACCAACCACACGCGTCGAGCACGCATACGGCTTCGGGTACTCCCAGACAGGCGGTTTCCTCGTTAATTACATCAACGGTGTGCATCCGCTCGTGGGCAAGGCCGACGGCGCACCAATTTATGATGCATATATCGTTGCCGTCGCCGGAGGCGCTTTCGCTGGTGCCTACCCCATGAACCAGTGCGAAGCCGCTCCACCTGCCACCGACGCGCGCCGCCAGTTCAAGGACGTCGGCGTCCCCATCATGCGGATGATGTCTCAGTCCGACTACCTCCGGGGTATCGGATCCCGCCGGGCCGACAGCGACGCCCCCGGTGACCAGTACCGCCACTACGAGATGGCCGGAGCCGGACACGCGACACCCGACGAGCTGATCTTCTCTGCATCGTCAGAGGACATCATCGCGGCGGACCGCGCCGTTCCACCCGTGTCCTGCAACGAGGGACCGCGGAGCAGGTTCCCGAGTTCCATCTTCTTCAACGCAGCGCTCCGAAACCTCGACCTCTGGGTGCGCGACGGCATAGCCCCGCCACGCGCCGAGCCAATCCTCGTGCGCGACGGAGCACCAGTGCTCGATGAGTTCGGCAACGTTCAGGGCGGACTGCGCTCCCCCTTCCTCGATGCGCCCACGAGCACCTGGTACGGCACGGCAACCGGGGCCTCGTTCTGCTTCATCGCCGGGTATGAAAGGCCGCTGCCGCAGAACATAATAGACGGCCTGTACAAGAACCACGGCTCATACGTGAAGGCTGTGAAGAACAGCGTCCAGGCGCTCGAGCGCCAGGGCTTCCTGACGGATTACGACGCACGCGACCTGCAGCAAGACGCGGCGAGAAGCGACATCCCCTAGCTGTACTGCTTAGAAACGTTGGTTGATGTGTGATCGGTCGCAGCAGGTTCTGGACGCGAGGAGGACCTCCGGTCGAGTGTGGAGCTATCTAGTTCCGTCCTCGACCAGGAGGTCCTCGTGTCCCACGCCAATGCGGCTCTTGCCCCGATTCAACGTCGGCGGATCGGCAGACCGATTGTCGACAAGGGAACCAGTCGCGCACACGGCGATGTTCATTCACGTGTCATAGCCGACCGCCAAGAGGGTGGGCTGAACGGTACGCGGCCATGGGTGCGGCAGACATGCAGGATCGATCCTCGCGCCCGCACCATAGCCCGATGAGAACCGATCCCAATATTGTGCGCAAGGTCGTACATTTGCAGTGGAATAAGCGCCTCGGATCGATCAAGACCGGAGCAAATCAGCCAGACAGCGAGCACCGGAAATGAGTTGGTGTGTGAACGTTGGTGCGCTGAGCGCAAATCCTCCCGTCATGTGAGCGAGCCGGCAAACCCCAACCCACATTCCTACCGCCCAACAACTTAGAGGCATCGGAGGCTGCGGTTCCTTTATGCCGATGTCGAAAGCGGCTCTGCTGCAGGATGCATAGATGCGCAACGATATTTGGGTAGGTGTGCGTCCCGCCTAGTATCGAAGGTCGGGGGCTAGTGCCATTGTTATGTGGCGACCTGCGGAACGGCTTCTGAAGAGTGAAAGACAGAGGGATATGGCTCGTCACGCGTGGGTTTGAGCGCGCGATCCGATTATGTCGGTTGGGTCTGGGGCGCCGTATCGGACTACACCTCTAGCGCTCGAGAACATCCCGGCTCTCACAACGGGCCTACCGCACCGCGTGCGACTGCGCGAAATTAACAGGAGACACTCGTGGACAACGCAATCTTTCCACACCCTGCTCCGGATCGCGGGGCATCTTCGCATCAGGACCTCCCCCGTGTTCCGTTGGTGCAGGCCGCCGCATACGAACCTCAGGACCCCAAACCGACCTGGCGGGGCTGGATCCACCTCAGCACCGTGCCGGTTGCCCTCGTAGCTGGCATCATTCTCATCACAGCGGGCGACGGAACCGCGGCAAAGACAAGTGCCGCGGTCTTCACCGCCACTTCGCTGCTGCTGTTTGGGATCTCCGCCGCATATCACCGCATCCCCTGGAGCCCCCAAACCAAGGCAGTTTTCCGCCGCCTAGACCACGCCAACATCTTCCTGCTAATCGCCGGCACCTACACCCCCTTGGCCATCAACGCGCTGCCTTGGCCCAAGAACGCTGTCTTGCTGAGCGTGGTCTGGGGGGGTGCACTGCTGGGGATCATGTTCCGCGTTTTCTGGCTGCGCGCCCCCCGGTGGCTCTATGTGGCCCTTTACATCGGCCTGGGTTGGGCTGCTCTGATGTACATCGGCGAGCTGTTTCAGACCAACGCCGCGACGATGATTCTCGTTCTGGCCGGCGGACTCGCCTACACACTGGGCGCAGTCTTCTACGCCCTCAAACGCCCCAACCCCTGGCCCAAACACTTTGGATTCCACGAAATCTTCCACAGCTGCACAGTCATCGCTTTCCTTTGCCACTGGACCGGCATCCTACTCGTGACCATCAACCCCCTCACACACAAGTAGCACTTCGCCAAGCATCTCTACCGCGTCATGAAATCAACAACCATCAACGCCCCGAAACCCAGACCCAATTGACAAAAATAGGAGCGTCGAACAGGGTCCTTCGCCAGTACCTCACGAAGGGCTCCAACCTCCGACGATTCACAGCCGAAGACCCGGACGACATCGCGAACCGCCTCAGCGATGGGCTAGCTTCAACGACCTCTACCGAGCCCACACCACCACCACGAACCCACCAGCGATACCCTCAAAACCACGGGCGGTGCATTGACCGGGACTGTCCGATAAACGGTGTGTGGGGTCCGACGGTTCTCATCAGTGAATGGTTTTCTCGAATCGTCCGGCGAAGGGGAAAAGCGAACGCGTTGAGGGCAGGTTTCCACCTGATCACCCAGCGTGCTCTGCCGCCGCCGGTCGGGTCAAGAGATCGGGTCACGAGGTAAAGGCACTTCAGGGCGGCGGCCTCGTTCGGGAAGTGGCCGCGGGCTCTGGCCCGGCGGTAGCGGGCGTTGATCGACTCGATCGCATTCGTCGTGCAGATGACCCGGCGGATCTCCACGTCGTATTCGAGGAAGGGTACGAATTCTGCCCAGGAGCTCTCCCAGAGCTTCACGATTGCCGGGTACCGTTCACCCCACTCCGCGGCGAACTCCGTGAACCGGCCCTTCGCAGCTGCCTCACTCGGGGCGGTATAGACGGGTTTGAGGGCCTTGACGATGCCGTCGCGGTGCTGCCGACCGGCATAACGGAAGCTGTTGCGGATCAGGTGCACGATGCACTGCTGAACGACCGTCCGCTCCCAGGTGGTCGTGATCGCTTCCGGTAGACCCTTGAGCCCGTCGCAGACGGCGATGAGCACGTCCTGGACGCCACGGTTCTTCAGCTCGGAGAAGACCTGCAGCCAGAACCTCGCTCCTTCACCTCCGTCGCCGGCCCAGATGCCCAGGATCTCCCGTTCCCCGTTCGCGGTGACGCCCATGACGACGTAGAACGGGGTGTTGCGCACCTGCCCGTCACGAACCTTGACCACGATCGCATCAACGAACAGCACCGGGTAGAGCGGATCCAGCGGACGGGAGGACCACTCCGCCAACTCGCCGGCGACCTTCTCCGTGATCCGACTGATGGTGTCCCTGGAGACCTTGGCCCCGTAAACCTCCTCGAAGTGCGCCGCGATCTCCCCGGGCGTCAGCCCCCGGGCGGACAGCGAGAGCACGATCTGGTCGATGCCGTCCAGGCGCGGTTTCCGCTTGGGCACGATCACCGGCTCGAATGACCCGTCGCGGTCTCGCGGCACCTCGATCTCGACCGGGCCGATCTCGGTCAGCACTGTCTTCAATCTTGTGCCGTTGCGCATGTTCTCCGCGATCGGCGTCTGACCGTGCTCGTGCCCGAGGTGCTCGGTCAGCTCGGCTTCCAACGCGGTTTCCAGAACGTTCTTCGTGAGCTGGTTCAGCAACCCTCCGGGGCCGACCAGGCTCACGCCCTGCTCCTTGGCCTGCGCGAGCAGCCATTCGGCGAGGTCCTTCTGATCGATGATCTCTCCTGTCACAGGATCGATCATCGCCTCTGTTGCATCGGTCGTGAAGTCGTTCACGGCCATCTCCTTCCGGATCAGGCCGGACCCTCACACACCGTTTTTCTTACAGTCCCCCTGTCTGGTGTTCGTTTTCAACGGCGAAAAATTTCGCTCGACGAGTGTTGCCAGGGAATGTTGCCGACGGGCGTGCTGTCTTGCTGGCCGTCGGCGGGCTGCTGGTGCACGCCGCCTGATAGTCGCTGCAGCAGCACGGGATGCACAAAGGGGGAGAAAACCGCGGGTTCTCCCTTCCCGTATCTTCGTCCTGCCCGTCGTCGTCAGGAATTAAGGAGCTTTTGTTGCGCTTGCACCCGCTATCGACAGTCCCGGCTCCAGGCAATCAGGATCGTCCGGCCTTATGAACAGCGAACAAAATCTCATCACGCACCGCACAGAAGACCGATTGATGACCCTCGTTAGACGGGCTCACTGCTGTCGATGCTTAGGTAGCGGTAGACGGTGGCGCGGCTGGCCCCGATGATCCTTCCGATGTCAGCTGGTGCGAGCCCTTGAGCTTTCAGGTCCCGGGTGCGCTTGACCTTCGCATGGTCACTGGTGACTTCCCTCCTGCCGGCCTTTCGCCCATGTTCCGCGGCCGCGGCCATGCCTGCCCTGGTGCGCTCAGCGAGCTGGTCACGTTCGAGCTGAGCGAAAGCGGACATAACGGTGAGCATTGCTCTGCCCATCGGTCCGGTGGTGCTAATGCCTTCGGTAACGCTGCGAAAGTGCACACCCCGGTGTTCCAGGTCATCGATGAGGACCAACAGGTTACGGGTGTTACGGCCTAGCCTGTCTAGCTTCCATACGACGACCTCATCACCTTTTCGTAGATGGTCGAGGAGCTTGTCGAGCTCGGGCCGGCTGGCCGTCGTGCCACTCACCCCGTGGTCGGTGAAAATCCGGTTACACCCCGCAGCAGTGAGCGCCGCGTGCTGCAAATCGGCGCTCTGCTCCACGGTGCTGACCCTGGCATAACCGATGCTACCCATTCTTCTGCTCCTCGCACTCATCAAAGGCACTTTTTTGCTTTGTTGAGAATAGCGGATGTGAGACACGTTGTTGGGACAAGACGCGCAGGCAGGAAACGCCGTAGACGCTGGCCTCCACAGCTCCCGGCCGAGATGCCCATTCCGTCCAGTCAAGGGATCCTTTGATTGGACGGCTGTTCAACACTCCGCTGGGACACTGAAGCCACACGCACACTTGGTAGCGCATCACTCCAACACACTGAGTTGACTGATCTAGGAGATCTGGCCCGTAAGACAGGTGTAGGGCGAAGGTCCGAGAGATTTCCTCACGCAGCAGGTCTCGGTCAGCAACGACCCGTTGCGAGGTGTACCCGCGAAACAACCCTTCGCTCAGTGGCCAGGAAACGCGGTAGCTCAACAGTTTGCCGGGAATTGGGCGATAGGGCATCCACGAAACCCTCGCCATACCGTATGGAGTCAAGAACGTCTCCAGCACACCGCTGTAAAGTCGTGACGACAGGGGGAATCGGGGCTATGCGGCCGACGAAGACCGCGGAGTACCACGCGAAGGATGAACTAGATGGATGTACAAGAGCTTGTCCGCCAGATCACGCCGACGAGGACCACCCTCTTGTTCGGAGCCGGAGCTTCAATCCCTTCCGGCGCCCTAACTGGCTCCCAACTAGCCCGCAAGCTCGCGCGCCACTTGAACCCAGAACCCGAAGACGCCGACCTCAGCGAAGTCGCGCAACTCCTAGAGAATCGCAAGGGACGACCCTTCCTCGTTGAGAAGGTGCGAGATTCCCTCATTGACCTGAAACCCACCGCAGGTTTGCTTACTCTGCCAGATTTCGATTGGCACGCTATATACACTACAAATTACGACACCCTCGTTGAACAGGCCTACCGTAAGGCCGGCCGCTCCCTTGAGGTTTATAGGTCCAACTATGACGTGACAAAACCGAGGGGTGAACATACTCCCTTGGTAAAGATACACGGTTGTGTCACGCAGGACACAGCCGACGGCCATAAAAGCCGCATGATTATTACTGAAAGCGACTACGACGATTATCGACTTTACAGGCAGACCCTTTTCAACGGTTTAACTCAGGACATGTCGACATGCGACACTGTCATTGTAGGACAGTCTTTATCGGACCGCCATCTGAAGGATCAAGTTAAGCAAATTATTGGCTTGCGATCACAAGGAGTTGCGACACGCATTTTCCTGATCGTCCACCAATATCAGCCAGACCGCGCCGAGCTTTACACCCGTCTCGGCATAGAGGTCATAGCGGCTGGATTAGACCAGTTTCTACTGGAACTTATGGATGCAGGTAAGACCTCACAAACTCCCGCCTACTCCACGTCTACGGAGCAGGCTCTTCTTTCCCATTCGCTCGTACTAACCACCACCGATGTGCAGCACGCCACTTCGCTATCTTCGAGTGTAACGAAGCTCTTCAATGGATCCCCTGCCAGCTACGCCGACATCAAGAACGGGTTAACCTTCAACCGAACAGCACAAAAAGAACTTGAAGCCTCGCTAACGGGCGTTCGAGGACATTTTAACGTAATTGCTGGCGCGCGTGGCGTGGGAAAGACTACCCTCGCCCGATCTTTCCTTTTAGAACAGACGCGAAAGGGATTGCCTGCGTGGGAACATAAGCAAGACGCCATACTCAACGTAGATGCTTGGGTCGAAGTAGAGAAAAAGCTCAAGTTATCTAAAATTGATGGCTTTCTACTTATCGATGACTGCTCACGCCACCTCAAAGAGGTAAACAACCTCGTGGACAAGCTTTCAGCCCTTGATAGACCAAACCTTCGCCTCGTAATGACGGTTGACGCCGCGAAATGGAAGGTAGCACGAAAGGCTCAAGGACTTTTCGCCAGGGGATCGTTCCTGAGATTGTCGGTCTTGGCCCGCGCCGATCTAGAAGAGCTTGTAGCACTTTTAGATCGGCGCCCCGAAATAAAACAACTAGTTGAACAGAGGTTCTTGGCCCTAGGGCGAGCGGAAAAGCTCGCTCGCCTGAGGAACAAGTGCAGTTCTGAAATGTTTGTATGCTTGAAGAACATCTTCGCTAACGACAACCTCGACGACATTCTTCTTCAGGAATATTTTTCCCTGTCTGAAGAGTCAAGAGAAGTTTATCGATACGTCGCTGCAGTGCAGTCTCTTGGCGGACATGTTCATCGACAGCTGATCGTTCGACTACTTGGCCTAAGCGCCACTGGGCTGGACGCGACCCTATCGCATCTTGAAGGTATCGTTTTTGAGAGAAGTGTTGACTCACGCCAGGGAATCTACGGTTGGGAGACGCGGCATGATGTAATCGCTACAATCATCTCACGGCTAAAGTTCGCCGATCAGGGTGAGTTGGAGCAACTTTTCACACACCTAATTGATAATTTGAATCCGACTATTAAGCTAGAAATTGACACCGCGATCGCCCTTGCAACTGAAGATATGGGCATTGCAAGGCTGACCAACCTTAACTCGCAGATATCTATTCTCCGTAAGCTGATCGAGATTGTTCCATCTCACCACACCCCTCGACGCCGACTCGCAAAGTTGTTCCTAAGTCATGACATGCTCGCAGAAGCCAATCACGAGATTGCGACCTCCCTTCCTGCCCTTGGCCCCGACCCAGTAATGCAGCGATACAAGGCTCAGTCAGCATTGAGAAGAGCAGAAACTATTCTAATGGTTGAAGACTCGGACCGTCTCGCGATGTTGCTTGATGCTGAAAATATAATAAGAGGATGCATCAACAGGTTTGGGGCCGATATGTACTCCTACTCGACGTTGGGAAATATCGGCCTGGCACTTGCCGGTGGCTTCGGAGAATACCGCGCCATCGACGATGCGATGGATCTACTGACTCAGCTAGAGGCGTCCAATGGCGACCCCCAGATTCAAGTCATACATCGGGCATTGCACGATAAACTTCGTCGAGTGGAAAATACTAATGAAGTTTCGCCTTCGGGCGTGGGTAAGTTAGTCGAGTTACTTGTCGACGAGGGCTAATATCTCGTCTGGCTTGTTGGCTTATATGGCATGCGGCGCTGCAGTCATCGTGCAAGTACGTGGTCAAGAGATTCATGAGACATAGCCGTACGATCTGAAGTCAGCAAGGGTTGGAGGTGTACCACCACCACGCCTCCTCCAGCGGCGTCCAGAGGTATCTTCCTCGAACGCGCTTTTGGTACGACTCAGCGCGTTGCTGAAGCTTCAGGTCGTCCCATGAGTAGTTCTGCCAGATCCAGCCGTCACCAAATGGGCCCATGCCGTATGGTTCGTCGCCGTACCCGCCGGGGCTAGCAAAGGTTACGAGGCGGTGTGTTCGCGCTCCTCGAGCAAGAACCAGTGCCCCGGCGGCATGACCGCCTGATTGAGCGTAGATTTCGTCCTGAGCTTGGACTGCAAGCACTCCTTTAGGTCGAAAGTAAGCCTCGTGTAGGTCGTACACAGCGTGCAACCCAAAGTGCGCTTCGATGGCTGCGGCCTCGATGTCGCTGCCATGACAGGCTTCTTTGACGCGTTCAGCTGCAATTTCCAGAGCTCTCAAGCCGAGAAGGTAGATATGACTGACATGTTCCACGCTGCTGACACTAACGGTCGTTCGTCCTGGTGTATCCAGCAGGCTCTGTAGGCAGAGTGCATCGAGCAGCCGATCATCCTTCTGCGTGCGGGTTACAGCGCGTTGAAGAACGTCTTGGCCCTCAACCTCAGCAAACCATCAGGAACTACTTTGGGTTAGCTGATCTATCGGCGAGGGACGGGGCTCTGCAGCCGCTATACCCCTAGGATCACGAATAGTTACTGGTCTAGGGGGAAATTATGGTCACTGTTGATGCCGTCTCGCATGGAATTACTGTGCTTGATATTTATGAAGGGCGCTGGGGGCTCTGGCAGGTATCGGCGGTAGCTCTTACCGGCCCGCTACGCGCCACTGCCACGAACGCCGTTGTCACGGAAGGCTTCGATGAGCGGGCCTTTCGAAGCCTGACCTACAAGCGACCAATCCTGTTGACCGCGCGAGCTGAGCAGGCATGCGACGAGCCGCAGGTCTTCGACGCTCCTATGTTCGACCCGGACACGTTCCTTGCCCACTGCGCCTCCTGGGTGGACATGCTGCAGGAGATGTTCTGGCAGGAGAATGATCGCCGGACCGCCTATAACCAGGCGAAGGTGGCCGAACGCAAGGCAGCGCGCGCAGCTGGCCAGGTACCACCTGATTATCAGCGGCAAGCACCACTGCTGGATATCGATTGGCCCGCAAGTCCTCGCCCGGACGTGTGGACAACGTCGAAGGACTGTACGGATTCGGTGAACGCTGAAGCACTCCGCGTCGCTAACGGTTGCATCAAGCTCCTGAACTTCTGGATCGACATCGAAAATGACCGGCTCCGGAAATCCCGGAAGTACTTCAACGGACTCGGAGGCCCAACGGTCCGTTCCTGGCCGACGCCGGCCTCGGAGTGGGTGAGCGATCGTGGCTGAACCCCTCTTCGCGGTCGTCGACGTCGAAACAACAGGGTTCCGGCCCGGAGGTAACCATCGGATAGCGGAAATCGGAGTCGTGCGAGTCGATGCCTCCGGTCAGGTCGTGGATCGGTGGGAGACGCTGATCAACCCTGGCCGTGACCTTGGACCTCAACGGGTGCACGGTATACGGGCAGCCGACATCCTCGATGCGCCCACCTTCGCCCAGGCGGCACCCACTCTGACCGAGATCCTTCAGGGCTGCATCATGGTCGCCCACAACATCAGCTTCGACGCGGGATTCCTCGCCCACGAGTACAAGCGAGCCAGTATGCACGTACCCGAGCAATTCCTTGCCGGACTCTGCACCATGCACCTCGCCCACGACTACGTGTACGGCAACGGCCGATCCCTCGCACACTGCTGCGAGTTCCTGAGCATCACCGACTACAAGGCACACTGCGCCGGAGACGACGCCTTTGCAGCGGCCAACTTGTTGGGCCGGTACATCGACATGGATCCCGACCGTGCCGACTGGACTATGGCGCTCGAGCGGGCAACAACCATTTCCTGGCCGGCGTCGGGGCCGGGTGCGATGACATCCTTCGCACCCGTCCTGCGGTCCCCCACGGACCGGGTAGAGAAGCACTTCCTCTCCCGCATCACCGCACACATGCCCGAGTACACCGGGCCAACAGAACATGACCAGTACCTGGCCCTTCTCACCCAAGCCATGCTCGACCTGCACCTATCCGTTCACGAACAACGTGACCTCCTCGCCCTCGCCGATGGACTCGGCATCAGCCAGGAGCGATGCCACGATCTACACGTCTACTACCTCGAGCAGCTCGTCCTGGCGGCCTGGGCCGACGGCCTCATCACCGACGCAGAGCAGAACGACCTGTACAAAGCAGCGGATATCCTCGGCGTCGACACTTCCCTCGTGGACACAGCACTTCTGGCCGCCCCAAAACAAGCTACGCAGACACTTGGGGTGGCGGACCCGCGGTCGGTCAAGCCCGGCGCCACGCTGGTACTGACAGGACAAATGACCCGTCCGCGCGGCGAACTCGCGGAGATCCTGAAAGGCATGGGCTACATCGTTGCTGAGAATGCGACGAAGAAGACCGACCTCGTGATCGCCGCCGACCCGGACACACTGTCCGGTAAGGCCGGCAAGGCAAGGAAATACCGCATCCCGGTAGTAGGAGAGCAATTTCTCTACGAGAGGCTCGGCATCCCGGAGGTACACGCGACGGGCAAGTAAAACCACCGGCACGCCGAAGCTAGCCCCTGTCCCCGCTGCAGCAGCAAGGTCACGAGCTCGAGAACCAGCGACCGTTAGGAGCATCAACCGATAAGTGGGGTCCAGCCCACCTGCCGGGACGGTCGAGGCGCAGCCGATGACAACGAAAATCAGTCTCGCTATGGCGAACAGGCTGCAGATTGAGTGAGTCTTTCGTCGACTCGGTCTTCACTTTGCCGAATTAAGCGCCCGCAGCGAGTTCTTCTCTCATCAGCTCAGCGGATGTAGGCCGGAATGCCAGGCTATACGTAGGAATCGTACAAATCGCATCGGGCCATTAGCAAATAGCTAATAAGTATCTGGGTATTAGCCAGAGTGCACTAGAGCTAAAAATAGCACTGCCAAGACAGACAACGTCCAACTAGCGAGGCTCCCAATAAGAAACTCCTCAGCCTTTGAACCCACCCCGCGGTCCTCGGCAATCTCTGGGAACCGCACAATTCCCTTAGCAGCTGCAAGTGCGGCAATAATTTCCGGAGCATCACTGAATGCAAGAACGACGATCAGTAAGCGTTCCAAGGGGCCAATCAAGCGGCCACCTCTCAAAACGGGTCCTAACTTAGGCTTGTCGCCTGGATGAACCTCGACCACTTTCCAAGTGCCAAAAGTTATCTTCCACTGGGGGGTGTGCTCCGCCGATTTAGCGTGTGCGGTATCTTGGCTGGCAGCTTCCTGGTGTGGGCGACCAAGAGCCATAAGTACTATGGTATTAGCGCTCCTTGTGAGAAATACAGTAAGCGCTACTGCCGCTACAACGGTCGACAGAGAAATGGATTCCGCTGACTGGAGCGCAATCAAAGAGTAGGCGTCGACAACAAACCCTGTGGCTGTTTCACCGGTTTGGTCATAGGCAGCTACTCCCAGTACTAGGAGGAATAGCAGGATCACTGGTAGAAGCCGTAGATTGGTGGAGCGCCAACCGCCACAGGAATCTTCCGTCGTCGGAAAAGGAGAGGGCACTGCCCAAACCCAAGTGGTTGCAAGCACTACACACCCTACAACCAGCAGAGTCGGGACGCCCATCCCCCAAATTGCGAGGACCGAGACAGCCGCCAAAAACGCGACTCGAGTAAGTATTCGTTTATTGCGGCTATCACCTGCGACAGTATCTAACAGACCGATCATCAGAATTAACGTTGGACTAATCATCGTTGTAAATCTTTTGGCAGTCTTCGATGAGACACAGCAAGTGCCCCTCCTCCTGAGCGCCTGAGGCTCTGTGAGACCGCGGATTGTGTAACATCCTCCTGACGCGCTAAATCTGTCTGAGACCTGCCGAGCATTATGCCGGCGGTTAACCGGCGTTCGCGCGGTCCCATAGAACTGATTTTTTCATCTCGCAACAGTAAGAAACTGTTAATAAGCGACGTAAAGCCTATTTCATCACGTTGGTCAGATACGAACCAGGAGCGCAGGTACGGCTCGTTGCCATGCTCTCGCTTATGCGTTTCCTCAATCGCTTTCCGTGCGTTCCACCAAGCCGATCCATCTAGGATGGCGCCAGACTCCCCCTCGTCCACATCGGTCGTCTCACCCCTACCTATCCCGAAGCGGCAATCCACATCCTCTGGCAGCACTAGACGAACGAGGGCTGTCGCCAGTAGCGCGTCTCCTATGCCATAGAAAATTGCCTGAAACTCGTCCCCGACGGTGGGCCAGAGCTCGCGCCGCATCGGCCGTTCCTTTTGGGCTCGATTGAAGGCTTCTCGAATCGAATGTTGCGCTGCGCGACGGTCTTCTAGCTTTCGGGAATCAACTATGTCGACAATGAGCGCCGTGACTGTATCGGGCATGCGTATAAGTCTATAGCTGATGCCGGGGTTTCCATAAGCGGTTTCTTCTGCCTGTCAGTTCCAGCGCTCCTTACGAGTACTGGATGCAAACGCGCAGCAGCCTCTTGCGCACGCCTTTCTTGGCCATCAGTGAGATCGCGTGTAACTTGCATACACCCCCCCGGCTCGAGAAGTGGCCGCTGGAGGGTCTCGTTCGATCCTCTCGATCAATCTCGCAACCCGTGGGTAGCAAGACACTAGGACGAGACACCATTACTCCCCCGCCTTTACTACTCCTTCGATGTCTTGATACCCTGTCTCATAAGCAATGGGTCGAAATTGCGACAGAAGCGTTGGTTGCAAGACACTTTTGCGGGGATACCGGCGTGGAGGAGTGGTGTGGGCAAGCTGATCGGGTACGCGCGGGTGTCAACACGCGCCCAGGACACGGACCGGCAAGTCGTTGACCTCATCACAGCCGGCGTCCGCCGCGATGACCTCTATATCGATTCGGGGGTCAGCGGCGCTCACGCCCGACGCCCGCAGTTCGACAAAGCCCTCGGCGCCCTGCAGGAGGGCGACACCCTCATCGTCACGACCCTCGACCGGCTCGGCCGGTCTACCGCCAACATGCTCGCCCTGGCCGACGAGCTCCGACTACGCCACGTGAACCTGCGGGTACTGAACCTCGGCGGCGGGAACGTCGACACCGGCACACCGATGGGATCCATGGTCTTCACCGTCATGGCAGCCCTCGCCCAGATGGAACTCGAGATCAAACGCGAACGCGTCAATGATTCCAACACCAAGCGCCGGAGCGCCGGCATGGATCTTGGCGGCCGACGCCCCGTGTTCAGCGATAGTCAGATCGCCAACGCCCGCCGGCTCATCGAACAGGGCCAACCCGCCTCCCACGTGGCGCGGGACCTCGGTATGTCACGGGCCACCCTGTACCGGAGGATCGCAAACCTCGAAGCGCAGCAGTGGATTACGGCGCACCCGTCCTCATGACCACTGAAACCACAGTGCCCGGAAGGCCTTCGGATACGCCAGAAGATCCAGCGAGCGACGTGCACGCTCACACCATTGAGGACCACAGGCAATGGATCGAGGTTTGGGTCGGCGATGAAAGCGACGTGACTGACGCGGATCTGCTGGCCTTCCGAAATGATCTGGCCGCTACACCGGGGTGGCGCGAAAAGCCGGTCCTTATCCATATGGGGACCTTGCGCGGCGTGAGCCTGGAGGGCCGGCAGCGACTTATTCAGTATCGGCACCCAACACCGGTCGCCGTTTTGGGATCGGGACCCATGGATCGGGTCATGGCGCACTTCATCATCCGCTCTACGCGCGCCCAATATTTCTCAGCGCGCGCCGACGCCCTGCGCTGGCTGGGCGTCGACCACCCGGGCGAACCACGTCAGCCCGAATATTCCACCACCAGCCCCGACTATGTCGAGAGCACCTGAGGTTCCGTGACGCCCGGTACGAAGTCGAACACGAGCACCCCCTTCTGTTCCGAGTACGTCCTGAGCGCAGTTGAACCCTTCCGGGTGCTGGCAAGGATCACCCGTGAGGACCAGGGCAAAGGCTGCGGGTGTTCATCTGAGTGTCATGCGTCACTGGTAGTTTCCGCTCATGGATGAGCTGCTGTCTGCACTGCGTACCCCCCGTGCCGAGGATCTGTCCGACAGGGTGGGCTTCGATGAGCAGTTCCTGGGCCGCCGGGTACCCATCCCCACCCTCGACGACACCGACACGGTTTTGCTGCCCTACACGCACTTCTCCGTCCTGATGCGGACCGACAAGCGTCTCGCGGCCATCACCGCTCTCGGTATCGACGGGGCGAAGCTGATGGACCTCGACCGGTCAGGTATCGACTGGCGGCTGGATCCGCGTCTGCCAGAGGACCAGCAGACCGGGGAACGGGTCTACGCGCGCAACGACATCGACCGCGGGCACCTCGTCCGCCGGGCATCCGCCGTCTGGGGCGACACCCGCGCCGAAGCCGCCCGGGCGAACGAGGACACCTTCCACTACACCAACGCCGCCCCGCAGGCAGCGAAGTTCAACCAGGGCCTCGAGCTCTGGCTGGGCCTGGAAACTTATCTGCTCGAGAACGCCGCCGACAACGGCCGGCGCCTGATCGTGTTCACCGGGCCCATTTTCAGCGACGTTGACCCCGTCTACCGGGGCGTGGAGATCCCGCTGCGGTTCTTCAAGGTCGCCGTGTTCCTCAACAGCGGATCCCTGGCCGCAACCGGCTACGTCGTGGACCAGACACCGCAGCTCAAAGACCTCCCGGACGTGCCACGGCCGGGCGCCCTCAGTGAGGGAGATGACGGGGACGCTCCCCCGCTGGGCCCGTTCCGCACCTTCCAGGTCCCCATCCGCGACATCGCCGCCCTGACCGGGCTGGACCTGGCGCAACTGATCGCCGTGGACCGGATGCCGATCGCCACGGCACTCCCAAGCGCGCGCGTGGCTTCGGCGTGGCGGGAGCTCACGAGCCTCGAGTCCCTAGACCTGGACTTTGACCTCAGAGGCTAGAACCAAGCCTCAGGCGAGCGATGAGAGTGCACGGCCTTTCCGGTTGCTGGTTTGGCTGGCGTTCTGTACCAACTGCATTACCCAGGAAGCGCCGTTCGTGCAGAGAGGGTCATCCACCTGTGGGCGGGTGGAGCCCGAAGGGTGGAGCTCAAAGCCGTCCATCTGTGGGTGAGCCGGCATTGATCTGGGGAGTAGGTGCGGCCGCTGCGTCGAACAGGCGGTACCGAGCAACAGAAACACGGAAAGACGGAAACACGGATGGTTCGATAGGTATTGAGTGCAGTGCGTGGTCCAACGCCGACATGACGGATCATGTACGGCGTCGTCATCGCGCCCTATGTTCGCTGGTGACCCGCGGAAACGGTGACTGGGGCGGGCGCCGTGAGCCGCCCCTGTCACCGTCCAGACGGTAGTCTCCGGTGGTTTCCCGGACCTGAGAGATGCTCTTGGGCTAGTGGTGCCCGGCTTCTGTTGTGCCGAACATCAGGGTCCGGCGTTGGACGTCGTAGTAGACGGTCTCCGCCGAGGAGAGCAGGTCCTGGAGGTTGTCGGCGTCATCGGCGTCGATCGTCAGTACTTCTTCCCATGCTCCCTGGTCGAGGACCAGTTGCAGGGTCCAGGATCCGGGTTGGCCCGGGTCGCCGGCGACCCAGCTGAACTGGTAGTGGCTGAGCTGGCGGACTTTGATGCTGTCATCGGTGACGGGCTGATTCAGGTTCTGTGCCATGGTGACGGGTTCCTCCTTGAACGACCCACCAAGGTGGGTGCTGTGGCCGGTTTGGACAGATACCGGAAGAACCCAGTTCTCGGTGACGACGTGCATCGGGCTCGCCCGGATGGTCCTCAACGTAGCGCCCTCGTCGGCGCCGGTAAACGCTCAATACCAGCAGCCGAAGCCTTGACGCCTGGACAGCCTCTCGTGCCGGCGGCCAGAGCCCGGGCAGCAACGATCCCTGTTCCGTTGTTCCGATTAACGGCGCCAAATCATGGGTTGAGACGTGTGGTGGTCAGGATAGGACGCTTTGCCGCGCTTGGTCGCTCTGCCCTTGTGGCCTCAGGTCCGGCAGTGAAGGGTGAAAGTAAGGCGGCTTTCCTTTTCCTCCTACTCCTTTATCCCCAGGCAGACAGGAGTACCGTCTTCTCGCTGAGGGGTTGTGCCATAGGGGCAGGGACTGTTTCAAGGCCTTTGTGCCCGCCCATCTCGGAACTCTGGCTCGGACTCTGGTTCGATACGGTGGACGCGTCGATGTGAGGTGGGCTTGCGGACGTGTGAGCAGTTGGCGGGGTTGATGCGGCATGGGTGATTGGTGCGACGATTCTGATCAGGGCCCGGATTATGAGGCCGGTGGAGTTTCCGAGGACAGCGATGAGGACTTGGCTTATCGGGGGCAGGCTGATCAGGATCAACACGCCCTGACCTTGAAGGTCATGCGCCGTTTCGGTATCCCCGTGAGCGACCTGTGGACGTATTACCTGGGCGTGGGCGGTGACGTTGATGAGTTCGAGGTCGACGCATACCTGCATGGACTGATCCGCCTTCCCGCTCTCGACCGGGACCTGATCGCCCATTCGGTCAATGAGATGATCGATGACATGTGCCGTGAAGCTCGAGCCCCCTACAGTTCCAGCAGAAACGAGACCACACCCACCAGCCACCACACCAACCGCGGGACCGCCCCAGAAGCCAACCCAGAAGCCAATCCGGGAGCCGACCCGGGGGTCGACCTGGGGGTCGACTTTGATGAGCAGGTAAGAGCTGCCCTTCGACCCGGCGGCGATCGCTCGAATAACCAGGACAGCCAGGACAACCGGGACAGCCAGGACGGGTGTGATTCGCCTGAGGGCGACGGGATCCTCGCCGGCGTCCAGGGCACCGACGGGGCGGCCCGGAAAGAGCAGGTGCTCTCCATCGTCTACTCCAGCACCGCGACCCGGCCCTTCAGCGACGCTGATCTAGCGGAGCTGCTTGCTGCGTGCCGCCGCACCAACAACTCCTCACACCTGACAGGGATGCTGCTCTACCGTCAGGGTCGTTTCCTGCAGGTCCTGGAAGGCCCCGAAGCGACAGTGCGGGACCGGATGGACATCATCAGGGCCGACCCCCGCCACACCCGGATACGGGTACTGATCGACGACACCATAAACGAGCGGCAGTTCCCGGACTGGACCATGGGCTACGAGCCCCTCAGCGCCACCATGTCCGATGAGGTCCCGGGATATGAGAGAACCTTCACGGACGCGGACAACGATCCGGACCCCACCACCACCATCCAGGTCCTCCTCAAACTCATCCGCTGGTTCCAGGACCGCGCCATCCCCCTACGATGACACCGCCAGCGAGAACCGACGGGAGCTAGTGACGTCGGCACCTGACCCAGAAACCTTTCCAATCAGCTCCTTTCAGGGTCGGTATCCGCTGGTGTCTGACCGTCCCGTTGCGTCACGCGCCTGCCGCGCTCGGCGTGATAGAGGTCTGCTCGAGCATCGTCGATGCGTTCTCGAGCGAGGACCACACTCCTGATCAACTCCGCTAGGCCAGAAACACCCCTGGGGTACCTTCCGGGCCTCCGATACCTCGCAACGCATCAGCAACAACGTCAGAGCATCGCACGGGAGGTGGGATGAAGCGGGATACCGTCGGGGTGGCCCGCGGAATTCTCAGGCACTGCTTCGATCTGGGTCGGCAGGTGACCAGAACCCACCTGTTCGAGCTGACCGCCGACGCACACCACCACCGGCGCCATGGCTGCCATACTCAGTGAGCGTCAGGACGGCAGAGGCGGAGTGGGCAAGAGGAAACCCGCGGTCCGCCGGCCCGGGACCGTGAGGTGCAACGAGGCGAGGGTCTTGCTAATCTGTCGGTTTGGATACGGGTTAAGACGCTAGCCCGGGTCGAGCACGTCGAACGGCTTTGTCATGTCCTCCACCGTTGAACCCACTGAGTCTCCATCTGTCCCCCTGTCCGGGGCCGTGTCCAGTGTCGAATACTTCATCGACTGTTCGACCGGCACCGTTGAGCACTACTTCGCCGACGACACCTATCACTGGTCGGATGAGCTGTACCGGATCCACGGCTATGAACGCGGCGACGTCGTCCCCACCCTCGAACTCGGCATGTCCCACTTCGTGGCCGAAGACCGCGACGCCGTCCGGGCGTTTTGGACCCAAGTCACCACGAGCGGTGGGCCCTCCTCCATTTACGCCTCCCTGCGCGACCTCACCGGGCGCACGCACAAGCTCCTCATCTCCGCGGACCTGATCCTCAATGATGAGAAGGAACCGGTCGGGGTGTGGGCGCTGGTCGTCGACCTGACCCGCTCCATCCACGCGGACACCCACCGCCTCGCCAACGAAGCCGTCGCCGCGTCCGCGGTGAGCCGGGCCGTCATCGAGCAGGCCAAGGGCATCCTCATGGGACGCGCTGGCCTCAACGCCACCGAGGCCTTCGACCGGATCAGCTCCTACAGCCAGCGAACCAACCGCAAGGTCGTCGTCATCTCCCAGGAAATCATCGATCGAGCCGTGAAACTCACCCGCGAGAAGCAACATCAGTCCCGCACCGACGCCCTGATAGACCTCTTCCAAGCCCTCTGAGCAGCCCTTCGCCCAAAAGGGTTGCCAGAATTTGGTGGAAGATTTACCACTGTCTTTAAATACTGGGCGCGTCCATCGCGCACCGCCCCTAGAGACCTGGCCGCGAAAAAGTTTCCAAGGCACTGGGGTAGCAGCAGTACAGTTTTGAAGTAGATGTTGCGTTAGCGCGGATCTATCGGGGTTGAGCAGACAGCCCTCAACCGGCAGGGGTGGCACCCCTGCAGGACAGGTGAAGGCCCACCGTGAACACCACCCCCCAACCCTCCCCCTCCTCCTCTCGTCCTCCGGAGCTTCCTGCTGAGTTGTTGGCGGTCTTCGGGCGCACCAACGGTTACCTCCTCACCGAGCAGACCGCCCACGACGCCGTCGACGGGCTCGCCGAGATCGCCCGTGACATCATCGGCGCCGCTGAGGGCGCGGGTGTGAGCATCATCGACACGGACGGCACCCGGATGAGTGTCGGCGCGACGAACCCGCGCGTGCTCGAAGCCGACAACCTGCAGTACGAGTTCGGGGAAGGGCCGTGCATCACGGCTTGGTCGCTGGGCGAGCCCGTCTACATCCCCGACACCCGCACAGAGCCCCGGTTCCGGACCTGGGCGTCCGCCGTGACCGATGTCGGTATCCGCTCGTGCCTGAGCGTGCCCCTGCTGAATACGCCGGCAGGACTCGGGGCGATGAAGGTCTACTCCAGCACCGTCGACGCGTTTACCGACGAGGACCGGCGGCTGCTGACCAACCTCGCGCGCTCCGCCGCAGCCCTCCTCGGTCATATCCAGGCCAGCGACACCCCGCAGCGGATCAGCAACGACGTCAAGGCGTCCCTGGCCGAACGGGACACCATCGGCGTGGCCCGCGGCATCCTGATCGAGCGCCTCGACCTGGACCGGCAGGCGGCCATGAACCACCTGATCGGCCTCGCCACGGACGCGGACACCACGATCGGCACCATGGCCGCCAGGATCAGCGAGCGTCGGGACGGCTCGAACCCCGCCCCTGGTGCTTGATGACCCGGTACTCTCCCGAGGAGCAACGACAGCGCACGTTGCACGCCATCCACGCCAGCGGGCTCGACGTGCAAAGTGTCTGGGTCCGTTATTTCTCCCTCACCGGGAACGTCGACGAGTTCGAGGTCGATGCCTACCTCAACGGGCTGATCATCCTGACCCCAGCGGATAGGGACCTCGTCTCCCACGCGGTCAACGAACTCATCAGCGAGACACGACCCCCCACCGCCCCCTACAGCGACGACCCTGACCTCGATGACGCGGAGGTTCTGGCTGCCCTGAACGCGCTGACCAGCCTTTACCACCGGAAGGACCAGGGTGACCGGGATACCCGGAATGGCCTCGATGACCGGGGTGACCGGCGTAACCGAGAGGATCACCGGGGGGATGATCTGGGTGAGAACGGCCGTGGACGGGGCAGATGAGGCGTGGTGACGGGCGGGCTATCGTTGATGCCGCGAGGGCGTCTGCCTGCTGGGACGCACGATCCGAGCATGCCTTGAGAGGACACTGCGGCTCAGCGAGGACCGCGTCGAGCACACTATGAGAGAACCGGCACAGCTGCAGGACCTCGTCCTGGACAGTACGGACCTCGAACGATTCCTGACCAGGCTCGCCGTGTTCGCGGTCGCCACCTTCACTGACGAGACATGGGAAGTGTTCTGCGGCATCACGCTGCTACGACCCAAGAGCAAGAGCGTCATCGCCAGCAGCAGCAACCAGGCCAGGAACCTCGACGAGGTGCAACTCGCCTTCGATGACGGTCCGTGCCTGCGGGCGGCGCGCGAAGGACAGATCTAGGTCATCGAGAACTTCACGACCGAAGACCGCTTCGGCGACTACTCTCCGGTCATGCTCAGCCACGGAATCCGCTCCGCCCTGGGTGTGCCCATCGTCCCGGACGGGCATGCCGCAGCGGGCCTGAACCTCTACGCGACCACCCCGGACGTCTTCGACCCCACTGCCCTGGCCGCAGCGGACACGCCCGGTAAGGAAGCATCACAACTCCTGCGGATGGCCGTCCACATCGCCCACCTCACGGCCACCAATCACCACCTCACCCAGGCCATGAGCACCCAGACCACCATCGATGCCGCCGCGGGCATCATCATGGCCCAGAACCGGTGGCGTCCTTCAACGCGACCAGCAGATGCCGACCTCGCCGTAAAGTTCTTCAAACAAGAAAGCAAGGGTACTTATTATCAGCACCCTTAGTTACTGTCGATGTGGGGGCGTTCCCCTCGGGAAGATCCCGGCTGACCTGCCCGAGGGATGAACGCAAGCTACAGACCGTACTCGCAAACGCCTATGAGAAGGACACATCATGGCAGATAACACCTCTGGGGCCAGCACCCCCAAGCAGCGGCGCCACGACGTGGTTGCCGCCGAAAAGGAAGCCTTCGGTGGCATCAAGTTAGGTTCCGCCTTCTTCGGCTGGCTCACCGCCATCGGCATGACCGTCATCCTCGGCGCCCTGGCAACAGCCATCGGTGTCGGCGTCGGAGCGGCGAACACCGCCGGCGCGCAGGACGCCGCGAACCAGGCCACCCAGAACGCAGACACCCTCGGGATCGTCAGCGGCATCGTGCTCGCCATTGTCCTGTTCCTGTCCTACTACTGCGGCGGCTACGTCGCCGGACGTATGGCGCGCTTCGACGGTGTGAAGCAGGGCATCGCCGTATGGCTGTGGGGCATCATTGTCGCGATCCTCGTCGCGATCCTCGGCGCTATCGCCGGCAGCCAGTTCAACATCCTCTCCAGCATCGGCGGCGCACCGCGGATCCCCGTGGATGGGAGCCTGCTCACCGCATCCGGCCTCATCGGCCTTGCCATCGCCGTGCTCGCACCTCTCATCGGGGCCATCCTCGGCGGCAAAGCAGGCATGCACTTCCACCGCAAGGTCGACCAGGTCGGCATCGACCACCAGACCGGCCTCCACGGCTAACCAACCGCACCCACTTCCGGTCCCCCATATGGGCCTGAACATAGATTCACCATCACGAAGGAGTTCCCTATGATCACTCAGAACGACATCGACACCCTCCTCTCCGGCCGCGGCCACGTCCTGGACTCCGACGGATCCAAGATCGGTTCCGTCGGTCAGGTGTACCTGGACGACCAGACCGGTGACCCGAGCTGGGTCACCGTGAAGACCGGCCTGTTCGGCACTCACGAGTCCTTCGCACCCCTGCAGGGCGCGAACGTCAACGGCAACGATGTGACCATCGGATACACCAAGGACCAGGTCAAGGACGCACCCCGCATCGAATCCGACGGCGACCTCAGCCCCGAAGAAGAAGACCGCCTCTACCGCCACTACGGACTCTCCGGACACACCGGAACGACTGGAACCACGGGCACGACCGGAACAACTGGTGGGGACTTCCTCGACACCGACACCACCCGCACCACCACGACCAGCGCTGGAACGAGCGGGTACGAGCCCGGCTTCCAGGCCGACGATGAGCGGCTGGACCGCCGGGATCAACCAGGCACGGTCGGTCACGACACCTCCGGTCCCACTACGGATGATGCGATGACCCGCTCCGAAGAGCAGCTCCACGTCGGCACCGAACGCCGCGAAGCCGGCCGCGCACGCCTGCGCAAGTACGTGGTCACCGAGAACGTCACCAAGACCATCCCCGTCACGCACTAGGAGGTCCGCATCGAGCGTGAGCCGATCACGAACGCCAACCGGGGCGACGCCCTCGACGGCCCGTCGATCAGCGAGGAGGAACACGAAGTCATCCTGCACGCCGAGCGTCCCGTCGTGGAGAAGGAAGCTGTTCCGGTCGAGCGCGTCCGCCTCGACAAGGAAACCATTACCGAGCAGGAAACCGTCACCAGTGACGTGCGCAAGGAAAAGATCGAACTCCTCGATGACACCACCGATGGCACCACCACTGGCACCGGCACCACCAACCCGCGCCACTAGGTTGATCGCCGGCCGTTTGCTCGGAGCACGCGGACGGCGCTGAAAGCTTTCGTGAGGGTGGAGTACCGCAGATAGCGGCACTCCACCCTCACGTGTTGCAGCGTCTGTGTTGCAGTGTCGGCGGCAGCAGGACAACCGAAACTTCAGGACCCGTGGTCCTACTGAGGAACCGGACTAAAAAGGGCCGCCCCAAGCGGTCAGCAGTAGAGGCAATGGCCCGACCTGCGGCACGACAGGTGGGATGACAAGCAATGCGCGAGAGGAAACGATGAACGCCCCATTCGTGGTTCTGGATGCGAACTCGACCGGTGGAACCAAGTTCCTGGATGAACAAGGCAACGTCCTGGCCTTCTTGAAGGCCGATGTCTTCCCACCCGTCGGCACCGACGTGCTGTTGCCAGACGGCAGACACGTCCACGTTGAGCGTCTATGGCTGGACCTGCACAGTGATGACCAGACAGCACAAATTTCCGTCACGGTGAGCGACAACTCTCCTGCCACAGCCCACGGAACCACGCCACGGGCCGGTAGGCGGCTCTGATGACCACACGAGGCGGTCCTACACGGATAACGGGCCGCCCTACTCATAAGGGGTGTGTCAGGTGATTGAATTCGCCGCTGTCGGACTATTCGTCGGCGGCATATCCCGACTGCTCAGGCCAAAACACCGGCACCTGAGCGCACTGGTAACGCTGTCTCTGGGACTGGCAGGTTCACTCCTGGGCGCCCTGATAGCAAACATGCTGGGAACAGGACCGCTCTTCGAACTCAATCTTGCTGGTTTCCTCATCGCCTCCCTGGGAGCAGCACTGCTCATCGCTCTGCCGAACATGATCGCCGCTCAGTGCACGCCCGGCCGGTGACCAACGTACTGAACCCACATCGTGTGGCTGCAGGCATGTTCGAGAACAAAGGACTTTGCTAAGGCGCCTAGAAACCTTATGCTTTTTCTTGGTCCTGCAAGTGGCCACTGGAAACTCTTCTCGCGGAGCTCTCATGCACCCCCGTCTCCAGGCCCTTGTACGGGTCGACCTGTCTTGCACATCTGCCATCATCGACGTCAGAGGCAGCTTCACCACCACCAACTACCGGGGTCTTCTCCCGGTCATTCGGCGTGCCCACGCCCTGCCGGGGCATCCTTCGATCACCGTGGACCTGACACGGGCGCCCTTCACCGATCCGAAGGCGTCCGAGCTCCTCATCCAAGCGTGCGCCGCACTGCCGTACCTGACGGACGCAGACGCGATTCCTCTGCGCATCGTGGATAACAACGCGTTCACACGGCGTGAGCGAACCGCACGGATCTCGCTTGCAGCAGCAGCCTCGCCGTATCCCCTGGCATCCTGACCGAGCCCACACCCTATGTGCGCTGCTTTCCATCTCAATCCCCCTTGTTTCACCTCGTGCAGCCCGTTCCACCCTGGATTCGGGTTGACCGCGCTAACCCGTTCGGTTCGTTACTGAAGGAGACATCATGAACAGCAAGCTTGCCCCGACCGATGCTTTTCCCGACGACCTCGCAGTACTGAACGACACCGACATCCAGATCCTGCACAGCCGGCTCCAGCGCCAGCAAGACTTCGAGTACGTCCACGCGTTCGAAGCGGACCCGGAGACCGAGTTTCGCCTTGCGGAAGTCCTCGAAGAACTCGACCACCGCGAAAGCTCCGTCCACAGCAGCCACATACCTGACACCGCTTTCATGCCAGTGAGTCTTCTGGTCTGATGTTCCACTGCGCCGCGCGCACCGCGGCGGCGTGCAGCACTCAGTAGAATAAGCGGTCATAACTGGGACCGCTCCGCAGGCGGCTATCTGCGAAGCGGCTCTACCCTTCTAGCGTAAGAATTGAGCATCTGATGAGTACGAGGATCACCCCCGACGAGCCCTTCCCCGAAGACCTCGGCGCGCTGGCCCAACCGGAGGTCGAGGTGCTCAACAGCAAGCTGCACCGGGAACTCGATCATGAGTACGTGCACGAGGGTAGCCCGTCGCCGGAAACCGAGAGCCGGCTCGAGGAAGTCACCGACGAACTCGACTTCCGGGACCTCGCTCCGGACAGCGCTTCTGTGCAGGTAGACCCTGCGGCAGTCACCTCCGCGCAGGGCTCGAACGGTCAGGATGCGCAGTCACGTGCCTGATGAGCAGGAGCTGACCCGCGAGGTCGAGCAGGACACTGTGACCGCGATGCTGCAGGACATGGTGATGGACAGCGATGACGTGCAGGAGTTCCTCACCGGTCTCGTGCAGGTCGCGTCCCGGGCTTTCACCGGCGCGTATGGTGAGGTGTTCTGCGGGGTGACGTTGCTGCGGCCCAGGTCCATGGTGACGGTCGCCGCCAGCAGCGCCGAAGCACAGCGGATGGATGAGATTCAGTACGGGTTCGACGACGGGCCCTGCCTGCGTGCAGCCCGCGAGGGCATCACCGTGCACATCCCGGACTTCCATACTGAGACGCGTTTCCCTGAATACAGGGAAGCAATTGCAGCGAACGGCTTGCGCTCCGCCCTGGGTATCCCGATTCGGCTTGACTCAGGGGCCAGCGCTGGCCTGGACTTCTACTCCACCGAACCCAATACCTTCGACGACAAGGGCATCGCCGTCGCTGAAGGTTTCGCCCGGGACGCGTCCCGCTCCCTCCGCCTTGCTGTTCGGATAGCCCAGCTCAGTGACGAAGCACGGAACCGGCAGGTGGCGATGGAGTCCCGCACAGCCATCGACATGGCCGTCGGAGCGATCATGGCGCAGAACCGGTGCGGGCAGGACGAGGCCATAGCGATCCTGCGGCGGGCTTCCAGCGGGCGGAACATGAAACTCAAGGATCTCGCGCAATCGATGCTGAGCTCCCTCGGTCACACCGGCCCCGTCCGAACCCATTTCACCTGACAGATCACCCCCCGCATGCAGGTCAACGACACCCGCCGGCCCGCTCCCACCCCTCCCACGGCTCCACCGTGACTTCACCGAATCCACCGTGTCTTTTCTGTGGTTGCAGGCACGTCAGTGTCAGGTGTTGATGTCGTCCTCGACGAGTCGGGCGAGATGCCGGAGGAACTGTTCGTCTTGAATGGAGAAGTCGCGGGGCTTTTGGTCCATGACACATAAGGTTCCAACGGTCCACCCGCCTGGACCCCGGAGCGGGTGCCCGGCATAGAAACGAATAAACGGCTCCCCCAGGACCAGGGGGTTGGTGCTAAAGCGTTCATCCTCGAGAGCGTCGGTCACGATGAGAGGCCCCCCACTCCGGATCGTCGCGTGGCAGAACGTGATCTCCCGCGGCAGGTTCTGCTCCATTGCACCGACAACGGACTTCAGGAATGTGCGGCGGTCATCAATCAGCGCGACGATCGACGAACTGACAGCGAAAAGATCCCTGGCGTGTTGCGTGTGCCGGTCGAACCGCTCCTCCGCAACCGAATCAAGCAGATGCGTACGATCGAGGGCAGACAACCGCTCCGCCTCCTGCTCGTCCTGCGTGAAGAGAAACGCACCCATTGCACCAAGCTCTCGCCGTGAATCCCCTGCTGCCTGATCCGCTTCATCCTCGCCACCGACCGGCACCCGAACCAGCACCTGGGTCGCCTCGAGCAACTCGTTGGCTGCCTCCGCAAGCAACCGTCGATCAGAGGAAAGCAACTCCACCAGGCCCGACAAGTAGGCCTGAACTTCGAACAACGACATGAGACCACCGAGCGCGTAGTACCGCACCCACAGGTCCTCCACGCTCAGCTGCGCCTCGGCCAGGGCAAGCGTCGTGATCTTCACCTGCACTTGCCCGTCCATCCCAGCCTCCACACCATTTCCGATGACGCATCGAGAACTCCGGAGCGATCTTCCAGAACAATAATCAGCACCCTTAGTAATTCAGGGTATCGCGCCCCTCCTCGCTGGACCAACATCCATGCCGACCGACCCGGACTGTAGGCACAAACCTCACCTCAAGCCCACCCCAGCACTCGGCGACCTCATCATCCAATAAGCCCACGCATGACGAGACACCCCAAAACCCCGGCTGCGCCTCATTTGGGCCGTGCGTAGCAGCAACGTTTCACCACACCTACCTGCGTCATTAACACCGGCTATATGCCTTAGTGGACGACGGATGTCCACGCACAGCCCGCTGAAACCCGCTGGGTAAAGGTGCAGGAACATAGCGGGCGTGCCGAAGGGGCCACGCAACCTTCGGCATCGTCTGGGGCCAGCAGGATGCACCTTGACCGGGGGCTTGGAGTCTTGTTGCGGTCGCGCATCATCGGCATCCCTGATCCATCCGCGGTACGTACGCTCGAAGGAAGAACTCGAGCACGACACTCAAGAAGCGATGAAACAAAGGCAAGTCATGACTGGAAGCACTAGGAAGCCCTAGGAAGCACCGCACGACGAACAGTGAACGAGACAACGCCTGGACATCAGATGCGTGCTCCTCGGGGCAGGCCTGGGCATCCTGACCGGCTGTGCGACGGGAGCGGAGGACATGCCGGGTTCATCGGATGATGACCCGCTAGTAGTGAAGGACTGGATCTATTCGCGGCCAGCGCATGGTTGACCAGCCGGCGCGGTAGGTGCTGCCCGTCGGGTTCTTTTAGTGCCGAGGTTGGGCGGTGAGGGGCTCGTACTGGGGGTTGTCAGCCAGAAACGAGAGGGCCATGGGGCACCGCGGAACGAGGCCGAGGCGTCGCTTGTGAGTGTTAAGAACGACGTGGCGCATCAAGGGCACATCGAGACCCTGATCCCGGAAGGCTGGCTGCTCCACGCCGTCGAAAAGGATGACCTGCCCACCGTTGATCCGGTATCGCATGTACGCGGCGAGGTCTCCATCGATGAAGAACTCGAACCTGCAGTACACGGGGTTGTCGCGGAACCCCTCCTTGATGTGGTGCACCGAGCCGGTATCAGGACCGCGTCCTGCAGCGTGCTGTGCACGAAGCTCAAGTTCCTCGACGAGCATCTCGTAACGGTCGAGGGCGCCGGCCGGTGGGTAGTCGACATCCATCAGCTTGTAAGCCTGGTTCACCATGACCCGCAGCTGCCTGGTCGACAGTGCCGGGAGATCCTCAGGTGTCACCGCGTCGTCCAGCATCACGCTGTGATGCTCATGACGAGGAGCCCGATCTTCGGGTGCCCGAACCTTATCGGCGGCATCGGCCTGAGGGGTGTGGGTCGCTAACGTAGGAGAAACCGGGCTCTTGGAGAGCTGGGGGTGGATGGGGTGCAAAAGTTTTGTCATGGCGTTCCTGTGCTCGTCAGGACCATGGCCTTTGTCTGGACCTCGGTGTCTTGTGACACTATCGACAAGCCGGTGGAAAGCACACCCGGCCGGCTGATCTTTCGACGGCAGGATTGACTTCTCGGCCTTGTCGTGTTGGTTCCGGTCGTGTTGGTTCCGGTCGTATTGGTTCCGCTAGACCCACATCTCGAGTTGCACTTGCGCGGCGAGGATCCTCAGGACTCGCGCATCGTCCTCAGTGAAGGTCCTCGGCCGGTCGTCAATCAGGCAGAGGGTTCCGATACGCCAGCCATCGACTGTGCTGATGGGGTGGCCGGCATAGAAGCGGATCCGGGGCCCGCCACTGACGAGGGGATGATCCCGCCACTGCGGGTCGGTGGTGGCATCGGGAATGACGAGAGTGCGCTCCCTTTCGATGGTCTTCGCACACAACGCCACAGCCCGCGGAAGGTCCTGGCCGATAGGCCCGACGACGGACTTGATGACCTGCGCGTCCTCCGTGATCAAGGCGATGGAAGCCGAACTGACGCTGAAGTGGTCCCGAGCCTGCCGGGTGATCCTGTCGAAGCGCTCCTCCGCACCGGTCTCGAGCAATCCCGACTCATACAACGCGTGGACGCGCCGGAACTCGGCCTCATCCACCTCGGCCCTATCTAAGGCGAAACCATCCAGGCCCGCATCATCCCCTGCTCCCGCCTCGGCAGCACTAGCATTACCGGCATCACTGGATTCGGGGGCGGTCATCTCCGTGCTGGTGCCGATGCTGGTGCCGGTGGTGCTGTGGTCTCCTGCCGGCGGGGCGGTGAAGTCGTAGCCGTCGGGGGAAAGGGCCAGGTCGCGCAGATAGTCGCTGTAGCCGGAGAGCGAAGCGACGTCCTGATCGCTGTAGTGCGCACCATCGGCCGTGGAGCCGGTACTGTCGAGCAGTTCGTTGATGGCCTGGGCGAGCAGGTCCCGCTGCGCTACCGGGAGCATCACCAGGCCGGACAGGTATCCCGCAACCTCGAGCTCGTCGGCATCACCTGTGAAGCCGAGGTACGCCACGAACACGTCCTCGGACCTCAGACCGGCGGCCCGCACTGTCTGAATCGCACTCCACTGCTGAACATACTCATCCAGCACGTTCGATCCTCCACTAACTTCTTGCCTGTACCCCGCCTCAGCACATACCAGGTTGCGGCTATCGACCAACCTTAGGCTCTCGTGCACTACCTCGTCGCTCATCTGTTGCCGACACAGCTGATCGACATTTCACCACAATTCTGCAACCAAGGGCAGGAGCGTCACGAACCAATCAGAGACTCGCCAACCTACGCTGAGCCCTGTCGCCAGGAGGCTCCGGTAGACACTGGCTCTCCCACCAGGCCGGACGAGCGATATCACGTCCCGCACCGCAGCCGGCTTTGCTGCACTGTACAAATCCCGGAAACTTGCCGTGGCACAAGGGCTTGGCGCCCAAATGAGTCTTTTGGGCTGGCTCAGCGATGGACGGTCCGGTGCCCGGCTCCGTCACCCTTCCGGTTGAAGCAACCAAGGGTAGAAGCATGCAGTTGGGCTGCACGATCGCGCGTTATGCCGAGGATCTTGATTCCTCGTGGGTATGGTCGTCCGGGGCCACCGCG
The DNA here is from genome assembly GCF_054510835.1 of Arthrobacter sp. TmT3-37. Classification (NCBI taxonomy): domain Bacteria; kingdom Bacillati; phylum Actinomycetota; class Actinomycetes; order Micrococcales; family Micrococcaceae; genus Arthrobacter; species Arthrobacter sp. TmT3-37. The sequence goes on from NZ_JBTNDU010000008.1 coordinate 110,447, forward strand.
TGGTGATCTTCATGCTATTGGGTAGGTTCGAGGTTCTACCGACACCTCCGACCCGTTGCAGAGTGATCCAACCTCATGCTCGGGCAGTTGCTAACTGTTAGTGAGCGAAAGTACCTTCCATGACTGATAACGAAACGCGTCACCATGGCGGACCGGCGTCCCTGCCTGACACGGGGATAAATGGCGCGTTGCCGGCATGCAGTGAGGGCCCGGTCGAACCAAAGAACACGCGAGATCAATTGCGGAAGGTCGAGGAGTTCATTGGTGCCATAAATGACGTCGTGGCTGACCTCGCCGGGCGGCCATCAGCGGATGCTGAGGCTCATGCGAACAGCGAAGCGGTGGTGTGGGTTCGTCGCGCCCTGAAGGACGTGTTGGCCACCTGCACCGGCCTACACCTCAGCTCACAGCAGGATGCACCGGCACGGCCCCCCTCCTCGACAGCGCGCTGACGGACACCATGTCGTTCAAGGGTGCTGCGCCGGCCCTGATGCCCGATTGTGAACAGATCAGGTTCCGCTTGACCATTTGCAAGGACCTTCCTCCGCGGCTCAAGCTCTGCGGCACCGGGGCGGTTGCGCCTACCGTGGATGACCATGAACCGGTCGCATCAAAGGAGTGAGCACGCATGACGCGGGAACGAACCTCCGCCGAGGAGCAGCGCGTCGTTATCCTCGAGGCAACCAGCGAAATCGGCGTCGACGCTCACAGCCTCTGGAAGTACTACGCCAGCCTTGGTGGTGGTAGAGACGCGGGCGAGATCGACGCGTACCTGCACGGACTCATCCCCTTACCGACTAGGGACCAGGCCATTCTTACCCAATCCGCGTGGGAGATGAGCCTGAACTTCTATCCGCCCGGGCATGCCTCCATCCACGCCTGAACCACCGACCGCACGCATCAGCTGACCTAGAGGCTCGGCGGCCACTTCGGAGGGCGAGACGAAATTCGAGCGTTCAGCAGCTCACCATGAGTTTCGAAGGGCCTGGGCTTAGACCTGCCCTCGCTGGCACGAAAATGGTTCAGCACACGACTGAGGATGCTTGAGCCTCGCAGAGCTTTCGCTCGTTTGACGGCCACGTTCGCACGCTGCCTGCTTTAGCACGTTCGAGGATCTTCATGACGTGAGGTTTCCCCGTAGCCCACAACGAAGCCCAATGGATTTACTGGAAGTAGCAGCTCCATCTGTCTAGCAGTGGGCAGAAGGCGCTCGGGGGCGGCAGGAACGCTGTGCAACGCACGTGTCCTGCCGCCCCGCCTCACGACTAGGAGCCAGGACTCAGGACAGCGACTGTTCTTGTACCCGGTTAGCTGGTGCGGATCAGCACCATCGGCTCAGGCTGCACTTATTGTGCCCAGACGGTCCTGGACTCATCCGCGCCGTCACGCCTTGTGGGCGTGGTCGGGGCAGTAGTAGCGGCCGACGTCGACGGTGATCGTCCGGTACAGCCACCCCTTGGGTAAGGGCTGGCCCTCGTCGATCAGCTTCGTGGTCGCGCGGCAGATACAGCACTGTGCCAGCGCCGGAATCATCATCAGGCAATCCTCTCCACCCCGTAGCTAGCTGGGGAGCGCTCTCACCGAGTACAACTATCGGTGAAGGCCCTGGTCGCCTACGTGTTTTCCCCCATTCACGCAGTCCGCCGGGGCTTTCCTCTATTCTTCCTCGAACGCTTCTGGCGGTGGTGGCGGCTTGATGTCGCCGCGCCATCCATCTAGCTCGCCTCATTTGTACCTCTGGATATGTCCTGCCAGCCCTCCGGCATCCGCAGCTGCACAGCTCCGCAGCTGCACAGCTGCGCAGCGGGCAGCGGGCAGCGGGCAGCGGGCAGCAAATGATGTGCGCGGGCTAGTTCCTGCTGCCCGTCCGCCCCAGTGCCGAGTACCAGGCCGGACGATGATTATGCGTACCGGCCCTAGTTTCTGCATGGCAGAGGCGGCAGATAACTTTCCGGATAGAAGCAGCCGGTGTGCCGTGCCACACCTAGGCACACTGAACGCCGGCTGCTTTCCTCCTTGCCAGAACCTGTGGCATAGCTTCACACCCACTTCTATACCGCCGCTACCTAGGCCATCGAGCTACCTTCTGGCGGGTTCCGCAGTGGAAACAACATCGAATCCGGCGCTGGCGAGGAGGCCGTTAGTAGCCTCCGTGGGGCCAATCGAAGCGTGCACGCGCTTCCTGCACAGGGAGCCGAAGGATTCGTGCGATATCGTGCCAGCTGGCGCCCTGGTCGCGGGCCAGCTGCGCTGCGGCTGTCAATTCCCGCTCGGCGCGCACGGACTGCTCCTGCCGGTTTTCCAGCAGGGCCTTCCAGTCCTCGATGAGCCACCCACGGCGGACCAGATCGTCATCGCTGGAGAGCTCGAAACAGTCTCCAAGAAGCCGGTAGGAGTGAAGCCGCTTCGAGGCCTCGTCCGGTGTGAGGCCGTCGAATCCACTGGGGTCATCCGGTCCCGCATAGGGCGGTCTCCTCATAGGATCCCCTCCTCGACCGTCGAACCGGTGGGAAATCACCCACCCGGGCGTGGAACTGCAGGGAAGGTCCCGGATGCCGGCGTCTTCGTCCCCTTCAGGCAGCCCGCCGGGGCCCTCACTCCTACCTGGAGTCCATGGTCTCGCACTTCTGAATGATCTGGCCCTGGCGAGAAACACATTTACGCGACTTTTGGACCCCTGTGCGCGGTACCAGGTTTGTCCACGCTGTGCTGCTTGTCCTGCGCAGACCCGGCCGCCAGGACATCAGCCTGGGAACCACACCTAGCTTCGTCCTCCGTCCGTCACCGGTCTGGCTTGCGCATCTTGAGTGCGCGGTGCCCATGATGAGGCTTTCCAGGGAGGCGGGGAGAGTGGGGTGACTAGGGGACAGCATTCCCGGTAGCAGGGCTTTGCTGCCGGCTCATGGCGGGCGCATGCCAGCCGGGCATCACCCGGTTCAGGTTTTCCTGTCGGTCAGCGCGGAGCCGGCCCTTCCGCTGCCACGTGCGTTGGCGGCCCAGCCAGACCGCGAGGATCTTCTCGTCCGGGCGGCGCTGCGGATCATAGATAGGAAACCGGCCGGCCTCGTCCCGGAAGCGCCGTACCTGCTCGAGGCGCCGCGCCCACAACTCCTCCGGGTTGCCCTTGCGGACACCGCCCCACTCCCCCAGCCTGTTCAGGGCATCAATCTTGTCCTGGGCGAGCCGGCCGGCGTCGTGGTTCCGGCGTTGGTTTTCCAACCACCGGTACAGCACCCGGGCCTCCGCGCTGTCGTTCTGCGCCGGCACCCCACCCACCCTGTCCACGTAGGCGCTGATGTGGGCGTAGTGCTCCCACCAGACCTGCTCCCGGCTCCTCCGGAAGCGGCGCCGGCTGCTGCTGGGCGCGGGTTGGTCGTGGAGCACCCAGCACCGGCCGAACCACCCCGGATCCCGGCCAACCTGCCGGTCGATGGCCCGGTGCACGCGGCGGACGTCGACCCTGCACCATGCGGCGATCACCGCCGGCGGTACCCCGCGGGTGTACATCAGCAGCCATTCCTGCCGGTTCTCACACGCCCCCGGCGGGTACTCATCCTCGGCCAGGACCAGGTCATCAAAACGCATGACGTGTCTCGCTCACCCCGTAGGCCACCGCTACTCCCCCCAACCCCAGACCATCCCCCAGCCAGCGTTGCACGGCGTCCGGCCTTCAGGAGGGATCACGCCGAACCGGACGTGCCCCTCCTTCGTCGGACCCGGGCGGTGTGCGGTGCATGGTGTTGAGAGTAACCACCGTCCGCGACGTGCGTCGCGGGCAGCCCACCAACAGGTGGACGGCTTTGAGCTCATTCCTTCGGGCTCCACCCGCCCACAGGTGGATGACCCGCAGCCCCCACCCTCGTCCGCTTGCCCGGCTTCCTAAATAATCGAACCTGTGTTCTATTTTAAAGCTGCACAAGAACCACCAGGGGTAAGGAGAAGCAGCCGATGACAGCGCAACCAGTGGACACCACACCACCCACAGAACCAGCCCAACAAGCAACCCAGGACACTGCACGCGAGGGCAAACGGGCAGGTGCGTGGCATGTCCTGGACGAGCCGGCGGCCGTCCGGTTCCTGCCCTCCGGGACACCCCTGGCGCTGCGCTGGCGAGGCAGTATCGGGCAGGTCATCGGCGAACCCCTCGCCTGGTCCAGCTCCGACACCTGGCAGGAACGTGATACCACTCCCCCAGCCACCGACAACACCCACAGCAACCGTGGCAACCTAGGCGGCCTCGGCAGCGTGGACGGGCGAAGCATCCGGGGCAGTCTGGGCAGTGTTGTGACGACCCGGTTCTGGCGGTTCCGGGCCCAGACCGGGCCGGCGTCACCAGTCCTGGAGTTCGACATGAACGCCGATGCCCGGTGGGAGGACTGGCGGCTGCGCCGCGTCACCACCATTGACGGCTACTAACAGCTACTGACGACTACGGATCACCCAGACAACGCCCGACAAGGTCCGCTTCATACGGTGTGAAGAGCAGGTGGCGGGGCGAATCGCAGGGCCATGGGTCAGAACAAGAGATACGCGAAAAAGCACGAGGAATTGCGTCAGATGCGACTTCTGTGTCCTTGAAGGGCGATGAGATCCACCTGCCGGCCGCTTGCACCCCTTGCAAGGGTTGACCATCCATCCGATCTTCGCGTCTAATGCAGGATACAAGCGTTAGACGGAGGGCAAAAGGGTGGATCGACAGGCTCCGGCGGGTACGGCGTCGATCCATCTTGTGGAGGGTGTCGCGTTCCTCGATGAGGAGAGCTCGGTGTTCGAGGCGATGATCCAGGGGTGGTGCGCCCAGCAGCTCGGTGGCCGGCGACTGCAGAAGGCGACGGTGGAGAACCGCGTGCATGTGCTGCGTCAGTTCCGGGGCCATGCCGGGTCCGGCCCATGGGAGTGGACGGCCGCGGGGTTCGACGAGTGGATGATGGACCTGGTCTCGGTCCGTCACATGATGCCCTCAACCCTTCGCACCTATCAGGTCGTGATCAGGCAGTTTTGCGACTTCATCACCTCCCCCCATTACGGGTGGGCGACGCAGTGTGAGGAACGGTTCGGCACCCATCCTGTCCAGATCTGTCACGACTGGAACACCCGCCCGCATCTGCAGGACCACGAAGCCAACCCGCGCCGACGGCCCTTGACCAGGGGTGAGCTGCAGCAGCTGTTCGACCGTGCCGACGACGAAGTGCAGACACGGCTATCCGCCGGACGGAAGGGGGCCGCAGCCGCTTACCGGGACGCAACCCTACTGAAGGTCGTCTACGCCTGGGGATTACGTGCCAATGAGGCAATGATGCTCGACGTTACGGACCTGTACCGCAACCCGAAAGTCCCTTCATTCGGAGACATGGGCTTCCTACGGGTCCGGTACGGGAAAGCCTCGAGGGGATCCCCGCCGAAACCCAGGACGGTCGCAACAGTCATGCCCTGGGCGGTCGGTGTTTTGAAGGACTACCTGGACAACGTCCTGCCCCTGATGCGCTCCGGCACCACCAACGCCCTGTGGTTTTCGGAACGGTCCCGTCGGCTCGGGGTCCGTTCCCTCAGCGACAGATTCGCCCTCTACCGGGACGATCTCGGACTGGATTCCTCCCTATCACCGCACTGTCTGCGCCACAGCTATGCGACGCATCTCATCGAGGACGGCCACGACCCTCTTTTTGTCCAACGCCAGCTCGGGCACGCCTACCAGTCCACGACCGGGATCTACACGCACGTCTCCGAGGACTTCGCGAACCGGATCCTGCGCGAGGCGCTGGCGAAGATCCCGCCGCTGGCGGGCCTGACATGATCCACCGATCAGCAATAACCAGCACCCCTGCCAGTACCCGTGAGCGTGCGAGCAGATTGATCAGGAATGAGGACGAGATGACGGACATCATCGGCTATGAGTGGCGGCTGCGCGAGCAGATGGCAGCAGCGGGCCTGTTCAGCACCACCAAACTCCTGCCCTTATTGGAAAAACGAGGCATTCACCTGTCAGCCAGTCAGGTCTATCGGCTCGTCGCCGAACGCCCGGAACGGTTGAACCTACACGTCCTGGTTGCCCTGATGGACATCCTCGGATGCACTGCGGACGACCTGATCAGCAAGGTCTCCCTCGGACGCGCGGATCAGCGCAATGGAACGGATGAAAGCGACCGGGCCGACTCGGCCTCCGCCGTTATCCGTGCCCGCGGCCTACGCCCGTACCGAGCCCAGATCAGTGACTAAGCCCTCCACCAGTCTTCGCGTCGGCGAAACGACGCAATCCACGACGACCTGCGGACATCCCGGCCGGACGGCAGGAATCATTTCCAGCAACCGGTACTGCGACTATTGCTGGCGGAACTCGCCCGTGACTCGACGGCAGTGCCACCGGTGCACCACGGTCGACCACCTGAACATCAACAGGCTGTGTAAGCGGTGCAGGGCAACCGACGCCATCAACGCACTCTTCCCACCCAAGCTCACCTCTGGGCTCACGTCTGGGCCGGCACGCCAGTCGTCACACTCATCGCGGCAGGCTGCATTGGCGGACCTTCACCGTCATCTGCTGGCAGCGGACCCGCACTACGTACTGCGGCTCATTAAGGGCAAAGCCGCCTGGACCATTCTCGAGGCCGCATTGGCATCCCCGGACACTCTCACCCACGAGGACCTCGACGAGCTGGGAACACCGCGCGCGGTCTTGCAGGTACGCTCCCTACTCGTTGACCACGCGGTCCTTCCCGCACGCGATGAATACGCCCACAGGCTCCAAACCTGGACCGCCACTCAGATCGCTGCCCTCCCGCATTCCTCCGATCAGCTCGCCCTGCGCCAGTTCGTTCGCTGGCGCCAGCAACGCCGCACCCGACCAGGTCCCCTGACAAACACCACCGCAGCCAATGACAAGCGCGAACTCCGCCTCATCCTTGACCTCATCACGTACCTCAACGCCTCCAACCAAACCGTGGCTACCGCAAACCAAGATCTGGTCGACCAGTGGGTGCTCCGAACACCGAGTGAAGCATTCCGGGTCCGCCGCTTCCTACGCTGGAGTGCCAGATCCGGCACCAGCGGGCCCCTGATACCGCCACGCTTCGGCGGTGCCACCGGCTTCAACCTTGGCGGAAACATCGGAGCGAACAACGAGCAAGCCCTCCAACGCGCCCTCAGCGACGACACCCTGAACCCCAGGACGCGGCTGGCGATCGTCCTGACCATCGTCTACGGATTCCGTATTCACCGCATTGCCGCACTTCGTTTGGAGGACCTCAGCGTCAACAAAGGAACTGCCGGGGTGCACCTCGGAACCGTGCGGCTCGAGCTACCAGCAGCCACTACTCCGTGGATCACAGCGCTCCTGGCCGGAGTTCCAACAAAACGTCGCTTCGGCGGCTCGATTCACCACACCACCTGGATATATCCCGGCTACCAACACGGCGAGCACCAGCTGCCCTCCAGTCTCGCGGCGCACCTGCGAACGTATGGCGTTTCCCCCGTCACCGCCCACCAGGCAGCCACCGCGGGCATCATCACCCAGATCCCACCCGCAGTTGCAGCGCGCATCCTCGGCGTCAGCCTCACCACCGCCGCCGGCTGGCAACAACATATGAGCAGTCAGCCCAGTTACCGCTGACCGACGCCTGTTGAACCAGCCGCACTCACAATCACCTGATTTGAGCCAAAACCCCGACACAACCGGCCGTCCCTGACAAGGGGAAGCACGAACACCACCAGTTCACCCCCGGTTCGCGGGCCTCGCGTAGCCTGAATGGACTGTTCAGCAGAGGGCAGTGCACGAAAGAGTTCTTTCTGATGGTGCCCACGCAGGCCAGGTCCGCATCCTTTGGCGGAGCCCGTGACCCCCAAGGGACCCACGATGAACGATCCATTCACCCCACCCACCCCCCATGACAGCGACACCACAGGTGCTCGTAATGAAGCTCTGCGCCACCGGCTGCACGCCTCGGTCGCCGCGAGCCAGGACCTCCTGGCGTACCTCGATTCCCTCACCAGCACCGCAGTCGACGTCCTGAGCTCACACGAGCAGGAAGTGTTCTGCGGATTAACCCTCATCCAAGCCAGGAAAGCGACCACCGTCGCCAGCAGCAGTGACCGGGCGCGCGGCATGGACGAAGTCCAATACGAGTTCAACGACGGACCCTGCCTCACCGCCGCGCAGGAAGAACGCGAAATCTACGTCGGTGACATCGAGGACCTCCCCGAATCCTCGAAATACCGCGCGGCCATGGAAGACCACGGTGTCCACTCCGTCCTGGCCGTCCCGATCCTCCTCCCCACAACCTCCTACAGCGCCCTAAACCTGTACTCAACAGAACCCCAGGCCTTCAACGACGCTGCACAAACCCTGGCTCGAACATTCGCCACCCACGCGTCGGATCCCCTCAAACTCGCACTCACCGTCGCGGACCTCGCCGAGACCGGAACCGACCTCCAAGCCGCCATGGAAAGCCGCCGCACGATCGACACCGCGGCGGGAGTCCTCATGGCCCAAAACACCTGCACTCGGGACCAAGCCATCACCATCCTCCGACAGACAGCCATCACGCGGGGCCTCAAACTCCGCGACCTCGCCGACACCATCGTCACCAACACCACCGGCGAACACCCCTCCTGAACCACACCACGCGCGACCTTCACAACAGCAGACTTCAGAAACCACGGCGAATTCGCCACCCACAAATCCCGCGCCATACCGATCCACTACGCGAGGCTGATGGACGAACGGATTGAGGATTTCGTCATGCGCGAGGAGCTGATCATGCTCACCGCGGCCGAACTCGACCTCGAGAACACCCCGCCCACCGACTTCCCGGAACCACGCCGGGTGTACGCGTGGATCCGCTACCCGTCCAAAGCCATCCGGATCCAGGCCCACGCGATCGCCTACACCAGGACCGCGGTGAAGATCCGCTTCCTGGAGCCTCTCATCCAGATCCAGCGTGAGGGCTGGGTATGGCTCAATTCGGTCACACCCGTACCCAATAGCAACAACCACAGCAATCACAGCAACAAGCAGAACGCGATCGCGGCAAAAAGAAGAACAACCGCTCCAGTGAATGAAACCGGGACATTCTGCTGGCGCGGACCACATTTTTCGACACGATAGGGTGGAAGGCTGGGGATCATTGATTCATGTCGAATAACTCAGGAGTGGAAATGGCGCAGCGCGTACAGGTGCAATTGGTGGACGACCTCAATGGTGACGTCGCACAGGAAACGATCCGGTTCGGGATCGACGGCACCGACTACGAGATCGACCTGACAACGGAGAACGCAGAAAAGCTGCGCTCAACCCTGTCCGAGTACGTGGACAACGCCCGCAAAGCCAAAACCGGGCGCAGGGGCCAGGGCACACAGAAAGCCCCCACGCCCTCCTCGACAAGCCGGTCCAAGCGTGAGGACACCCAGCAGATCCGCCAGTGGGCGCAGGACAACGGCTACAACCCCAGCTCCCGCGGACGGATCACCCAATCAATCATCGACGCCTACAACCAAGCCCACTAGAAGTCACAGATCGCGGTCGATCAGCTGGCAAGGGGATAGTGCGGGACTGGATGATGTGACGGGGGATGCTAACAAGCGGTGGGCGAAAGCCGGACGCTAAGCCCTTGGCTAAGCCGATCTTGAACTGGGTGAAGCGCTGCGGATCTACTACACCCGCTACTTCCCCGCCGGCGTCACTCTCTACGCTGCTGCCTCGCCCTGGTCAGCCCGCTCCTGTTCGGCGACGAACTCACGGATTGGTGTTTTGTCCTACAGGTAGGCTCATTCCTGCTCGCAGCGATTGCAGGCTTCGCATACAGCTCCAAGCGAATTAAGCCGCGAGCCGAGCTCGGCAGAAATCTCTCTATTAAGGCGGAGCCTGAGCCGGCGCGGACGTTGTAGAAGCGGACGGAGGAGCCTGGCGGGAACGACCCTACCATGGCTTCGCTAGGCCGGGACTCCTACCGCAGCGGTCGTCCGCGCGGGATGCCGATCTCGTCGGGCGGGAACGGCTGGCCGTCGTTGTACTTCTCCTCCAGGCGTGCCACCTCGGCTTCGAGGGCGCGCGCAGCAAGGTCGGAAAGCGATCGGTGTCCCTCGAGCCGACTGGTGGGGCCGTACGCATTCCTGACGCGCTCAACGACCTCTGCCGGGATCCACACGCCCATTTTCTTTTTCTCTACCGTCGCCGTCTTCGAGGAGGGCCGAGCGGGCCCATCAAGGGCTGACGGAGCCTCCACTGCGACGGCAGGCTCGGCGGGGGCCGTGACCGCCGGCGCGAGAACTACCGGGGCTTCGGGTTGAGCGGCAACCGATTCCAGCACCGGGGGCGCAGCGGCAAGCACGGGCGGTTCCGGCGTCTCGTCGACCGCGGCCACTTCGGCGCCCATGTCTTTGACGACGCTGGACTCAGGAGCCTTCCTCAGACCCTTCTTGCTCTTCAGCTGGGCCAGCGGGTTGGCAGCCCCTCCCCTGCCCGCTGCGGGAGCCGTGCTCATTCCCCGCTTCCCTTCCAAATCTGGAGTGCGAGCTGCTCGAGGTCGGCCACGAGGACGTTGGCCACCGACCCGAAGGACCGAAGTGGCAGGCACGCGGCCTGCGCCTTCGCGAAGAGCTCGCGATCGGGCAACAGCGGGTCCAGCACGAGCTCACCAAAGTCGTCACGGACCTTGTTGATCCAATGCGTCTGGTCCATGCGGCCCTTCCGCTCCTTGTTGATCACGACGCCGACCAGGTCGATGTTCTCGTTGAGGTTTTCCTGCACCTCGGAGATCGTCGTGACGATCTCGGAGAGGCCCTCGACGGAGGACACCCGGGGCTCGGTGACGAGCAGGGCGTGGGTCGCCGCGGTGAGTGCGTTGACGGTCAACAGGCCCAGCGACGGCGGGCAGTCGATGAGGACGACGTCGTAGCTGTCGGCGACCCCCTTCAGGGAGATCCTCAGGCGGTGCTCGCGCGCCATCATGGCGTCTCGCTCGCGCGATGCAAGGTTCCGCTCCGAGGGGATGACGTCGATCGTGGGCGCCCCCTCCCCTGCCGGTTCCTTCGGCAGCCAGGCCGACCCGGCGGGGACGATGGCGTCCTCGGCCGCACCGGGGGTGATTTTCTGGTTGTTGTCCGGGTCGCCGTACAGAACGTCGTTGAGCGTGAACTCGGGACCGGTAATGCCGAGCGCCGAGGTCGTGTTGCGCTGCGGATCCGCATCGATCACCAGCACACGCTTGCCCAGCTTGTCGGAGAACGCCTCCGCGAGGCCCGTGACCAGGGTCGTCTTGCCGACGCCACCCTTCTGGTTACAGACCGCAATGATTCTCGCCGTCATGGCGTACCTTCCGTTGACTGCAGTGGAGGCCACGCCGCAGGGAGGCCAAAGGAGGGCCTTGGAATCCTCGGTGCCGGCATGGCCGAAGTTCTTCCGATCAGACTAGCGGCGTGGTGGGGCCGACGGCGGCAAGCCACGCCGGGGAAGAAATGTAACCAATGGGTACCTTGGCACCTTTTCGCCCAATGGGGACTCCGGAAGCAATGGGACCATTTACCGAGTGAAGAAATGATTCCATTTATTCCAATCCGATGGGCGGAACGTCGAGAAGAAATGGTTCCATTTTTGCCAAGGCCAACAGTGCAGGAGCCTGGCAGAAATGGAACCAATGCCGCCACTCGCTGAGTTCTCAAGCCCCCTAGGCCATCGGCAGAAATGGACCCCTTCCTGCCCGCGTAGGTTGGGAGTGCGCTCGGCACTGGGTACTGACAGCTCGAACTCACCATAAGGCGCCCCTCGATACAAATGGATCAGTCTCTTCCAGCGGGCGTAGCCATGGCAACTGCAGAAATGGAACCATTAGGTTCAGTCACACCGCCTAGCATCCTGACCGGCTTTAACGCCCTGCCGTACCCTGCACCTCCTGACCACGCTCTCTAGGTGGCAAACCCGATCGCTGCGAGCTGCACACAGCGCGCAGCTAGTGGTTCCACTTCTTCCATACTGGCCGCCGACGCTTCAGCCCCGACGTTGGAAGAAATGATCTCTTTTCTTCCATAATTAACCTCCCACCATGGAAAGAACTCGTCGGAGAACCACCAGGCGAGCGGTCACCCGATGTGGGTGAGCAGAAATAGCCCCTTTTCTTCCAGCTCCCTCCGCCGGCACACGCCAGAGCGCCTCGCGATGCGCCGCAGCGCTGGCATCGCTAGGAAGAAAATGGAACCTTTTCTACCGAGCCCCATGGGTAGAAAAGGTTCCATTACGCGGCAGGGGTCCTGTACATAATGGGACCAATTCTCCGCTGGCAGAAACGTTCCTATTGGTCACATTTCCGTCAGCTACAGCTGGAGGCGGATCCGTCGGCCGCCAGGACGGAACGGGGGACGGGCCTCGCTCCGGAGTGGGATGCCGGCATACCGGCCATCGGGCCCGAGTGTGTAATGCGGTGCCGAGCTCACCCTTCCGCTGGCGATTAGTCCAGCCAGCGGAGGGGATGTCATCACCGGATGGCAGGAAGAAACGGATTCACCATACGAAACGGTTCCATTTCATCCTGCTTGAAGACTGTGTCTGCAAATCCTGTACGACAGGGCTAGAAGTGGTCGCGGGAAGAAAAAGGGTCGCATGACGAAACGGTTCCATTAGCTCCTACGGGGCATGACGGCGCGGCTGATCGCGGTGGGGGAGCGGTGGGAAGAAATTTACCTATTGAACGAAACGGTTCCATTTCGTCCAAGGTGCTCCTATCGGAAGGCGAAAAACGCAAGCGTCACCTCATCGTCGAGCGGCTCAAACAGGTGCCAAGGATAGTCGTCACCGGGGGAGAGGAGCTGCTGCTGCGCGCTGGCGGTGTTGCCGGCGAGCCAGGCCCTCCAGGCGGCGCGTTCGGCCCGGTAGCGGGTGAGCTGACGTTCGACGGCCTCCGGGACACAGAAGTACTCGGCGAGCAGGGCGAGGCTGGTGCCTGGCACAAGGGCCCAAGACCGGGTGGGGGAGCGAACGATGAGGTTCCAGGCTGCCAGCACCTCAAGGGCCGTCGACGCGGCAGTACGACCGAGGCCAGTGGAATCGAGCAATTCGGTCGTCGATAGGGGAGTGATGGACTGCTCAAGGGCCTCGTACAGCAGCGCTGCGGGGATCCCGAGCTCCCGAAAAGCAGGCCTGAGGGCATGGATCTTGCCCTTGCGCCAGGAGATCTCGGAAGCTGCCTCCTGCAGAAGCTGCGGGACAGCGAGGGTGTAGAGATCGCCGTGGGTACCGCGTCCTGACTCGATCATCGTGATCAACGGGTCGGCTTCGCTCCGGAGGGCCTTGAGGTGGGCTGCGACAGTGGTGTGGTCGATCCCTGTGGCGACTGCCAGCGACCGCGTTCCGAACTCGATGTACCTGCTACCCGTCATGTGTGCTGCAGCCCCTAGGGCCCTCAGCAGCATCCTCTTCGCCATACCGTCCCTGCTGTCCCTGTACCGAACCTCAGCCAGAACCAGTGCATTACGCCAAGTTCGGATGAATCGGTGCTCAGAGTCGGAGCCGCGTGCGAAAGAAGCAGTAAGCCCTGCCGGCTGTGTATGTGGCTGGCTTGTGGGGGAAATACGGGCATTGTTCTTTCCGCTGGCCTGAGCGGCGAGAAACGCCTTAGCCTTCCGCCAGTCGCGCTCGAGTGCCTTGAAGCGGTGGTGGCTGCGGTAGCGGGAGAAGAACTGGGCCAGCCCGGGCCAGATGCCCTGCTTCATGCGCCGTTCGACGTCCAGCAGCCCGAGACCTGCCGCTGCAGCCGCGACGAGGACGGCCTGACGAGCTTCCGAGGGAGAGTCGTAGCGGGCGGTGTCGAAGATCCCGTGGGTGGCGATCGCCAGGGTTGTACGGGACATGCCGCGAACCGGCGTAACCGCGTCCTGATCGTCCACGTCGGTCGATGCCTCGTACTCCTGCTCGAGGCGGAGCGCGCGTACTGCGGCGATCTCGGGCGCGAGGTCTGCGACTAGCCGGGCCCAGACGGACTTGGAGTTCGGCCGGCGGGCGATGTCGTAGGCCATCGTCAGGCTCATGTCGAGCATCTGGTGTCCGCCGCGCTTGTGGGCGCTGCCGGGCGTGCGCATGCAGCCGTGCTGGAGGTTCTGGTGCGGGGACTTGTCCAGGCTGCGGTGCCGCGTGCCGAGGGCTTCGACGACCTCACGGGCCTCGTGGAAGGGTACGCGTTCCTGCAGGGGGATGTAGATGTGGCGGCCGCCGTTGGGGGAGTAGTCGGCGATCCAGCGGGCGCCCATGTCGTGGAGCCAGGCCGTAACGAGGTAGACGTCGGCGTCCACCCGGTCGGTGCCGTCCACGGAAGAGTCGAAGTCGAGGAAGATAGCGCGGCAGGTGCCGTCCTTGCCGATGATGCGAACGGCGGCCGGCTTCGACGGCAGGCCGTCGGTCAGCTCGCGCTCAAAGCGCTGGGGGTAGCTCTTACCGGCGTCCGGGGAAATGCGGACGCGGGGTTGACCAGCAAGGAGGGGTGCGAGGGCTGCCCACACCACGGCGGGGTCGTCAGAAACAGCCGCGACACGCGGCACGCCGGGGTGCATGATTTCTGGCAGCGCAGCAAGGCGCTGTTGTACGATGAACCTGTTCCTCTCAAAGGAATAGCGAAGGGACCCTTCACTGGGGTTTGTTCAAAGGGCAGGATCCGCAAGGACCCTGTAACGGCTCTTCACCCTCGCCGGCAAGCATCCGGGTGATGAGCAACATCTGTCATTGGAAGGCCCGCCTTATGCGGGCCTTCTTATGCTTAAGAGGCCATGTTGATCGGCAGGACCTCCTGGTTGTCCCTCTTAGTGAGATCCACGTGCTGGAGACGCATGGCAAGGGCAGACTCGATCATCTCCGTGATCGTGAGTCCTTCGAGCTCGGCGGCCTGATGTACTTGGTCCGCCATGCGGGCAGGGATCTTTCCACCGACGAATCGACGGTCGCCTTTGAACCGGCGACCGATCTTGCGTGGAGTAGATTCAGCCATTCCCAATCGGTCCTTTGCTCATGTGCGCTCCGATTGCCGGCCAATGCTGACTCGGTAGCACGAGGATCAATCTGTCTCTAGCTGCTCCTAGGCTCCGAGCTCGTCGCCGGTCGCCCAGTTGCGGCTAGTGAAAAACTACCAGCGCTGGGGAACGATTGCCGGGAAGCTGGCACATCGTTTTGTAAAACGATGTGCGCGTGAGCTGATCGGAGGGCGCTCCGAAGCATCGTTCGAGCTAGGCGCACGGGCCACGCCTGCCGACCTGTGGGCGAAATGCACCTAATGTCCCCATTGTTTCCGGGCTTTTTGAGGCCCGAATGAGGCCGAACATGACCCCAACTGCCCGCGATCCACAACGGTTCCATTTCAACCGTTTCTTCCTCACCATGCTGAGGATGCCCGCTATCGTTTTTCGTTAGACATCTGAAGGACATCCGCGGAGGCCAACGAACCGCGCTGGGAACAAGTTTTCGGAAGGTGTGTCGGCGTGTCGCACTGAGGGACGAGGTGTGGGTGGGGGTGTCGCGCGACACGTCCCCCTGCCTGCCGGTCGGCTGCATCTGGCTCCCTAACGATTGAAGGACTGTACCAATATGGCACAGTCCTTCAATCCACAGCAATTAGTGCCCGGCTAGCTCTTCCACGCCCACTGGATAAGCTTCGCCTTGGCGTCTTCTGCTGGGACGTCGATCGAGGTGGATCGGAAGGCTTCTCCGAACATGGTCCTGACTGACGTGGCGGTGCGGAAGTATTGGCCGTGCTTGTCGATGCGGCGGGCGGAGACGCCGAGGTACCGGGCAGTCTGCCGGCGGTTCATGCCGGCCTCGATACAGATTTTCACGGCACGGAAGATGACAGCGTAGGCGGCCTCGTTTTCCGGGTTCGCCTTGGTCAGGATCCGCTCTACAGCCATCTTGGCCTCTGGTGGTGTCTGACTCACGTTCCACTCCTCACTTGATCGACAGACCGGTGTCGAAGGTCTTGCGTGCCAGCTGGCGTGACCTGGCGAAGGCGAAAGCCCACAGTCCGAGTACGACGCAGGCCGTCGATACGTGCGTGACCAGCTCGAAAATGTAGAACGCTTCAGCCCCCGCCCGTAGTTCCAGCGGGTAGGCCAGGGCGCGTCCGATCGAGAGGATAAAGCCAACGAAGATCAACCTCGAGGCCAGTCGGCCGAAGCGCAGAGGGTTCCTGCGGCTGTCGCGGAATACCGGCAGCAGGAGGGGCGCCAGTACGTAGGCGGTGTAGGCGAGGACAATCCACTCGTTCAGTTCCACCGCGCGCTGCTCTTGGTACATCTCCAAGCGGGGTGACGCCTCGGGGGTATCTGCCACGAGGAGCGTGAAGAGCACCCCTGAGGCCGCGATTACGCCCACCAGGAGGCCGCGCTTTCCAACGATCCAGGTGGTAGCCGTCTCTGAGCCGTAGGCGACGGCGAGGTGCACGCCGAGCACCGCCACAGCGGTCATAGCGCAGCATTTGGCGATGAAGTCGGTGCCGTTGGAGATAGGTACGATGGCCTCCAGCACCTGATAGACACCCGGCAGGGAGAAGACGTAGGCGGCGGTCAGCAGCACTCCCATGAAAGCCAGCCGGCCACTGGGTCGCAGCAGTGCCCGCGCCCCTTCGGGTGTGCGCTTGGAGGTCATGCGGTGGAACGTCAAGCCACCAAGGAAGATCAGCATGAAGCTGACTGAAATGACGTAGATGCTGTCGTTCATCCGATCAGGTCCGTAAGTTTCTCCGCGTATTCGAGGGCTTCCTTGCGCTGCCGCAGGCGGCGCTGGAGGAGGTTCAGTCGTTGTTGGATGAGTTCGACCAGGTCCTCGTTCTTCATCACCATCAGGGCCGTTTCCCGGATGTCCTCGGGCCAGTCGCCCTCTTCCATGGTGATGAGTCCGACGACGACAAGCCCCGCAACCATCGACGTCCCGCTGACCCGTGCAGCAGTGACCGCCTGGATGGGGGTGAGCTTGTTCTCCGAGAGCTGGTTGAACAGATAGGTGATCGCCGTTCCCGTCTTCTCGGCCACGTCGTGCCGGACGTCGCCGGTGTCGATGGCGTCGATCCACGCGCGATGGGAACCGTCGTGGGGGAAGCCGATTTTGACCTTGTCGTTCCGGAGGAACAGGTCTTCGTGGAAGCGGTGCTGCAGCTCCACCATGAGGTCGGCGTGGTGGACCTGGCTGAGCACCTCCGCGGCCGTTGGTGTGCGCGGCCTGCTGTCGAGGTCTTCGTAGTCCTTGAAATCCGCCAATGCCGCAATGGGATCCATACCGACGCCTCGAGCCACCCCGACCACGGTCGACTCGGGGACGTTGCCGCGCCGCATCTGGTTGCCCACGGTGACGCGATGCAGTCCGGTCAGGCGACCCAGCTCGCTCGCTGATGTGGTGATGCCGCGACGTTCGAGCCATTGCTTGAAGTCAGAACCAGAAACAGCCACGGCACCTCCTTCAAGAGAGCACTAGATGGGCACGACACGCACAGGTAGCGAGGATGTCAAAAGCTAAGCTATTCTAAGAAATAAGGAATTGGTGTCATCCGTCATCCTTACCGTCTCAAATTTTACCGGGCAAGCCCTAACCAGTCTGTGCCCATCACACCCGGGGGAGGTAGCCGTGGACGAAGACGAGAAGCGTGGAGCGTCACCGCTACTGGCCCTGGTGATCCTTGCACCTCTGCTGGCTGGCCTGCCCGTCGTGGGCATCGCGGGAGCTGCAATCCTCACGCAGAAAGAGGAGAAGCCCGCTGCGTGCGTCGTCTCGGCAGTCGGCGGAACCGTCGGTAACGTCACCTCGACGCCGGCGATCCCGAACGGCTGGGGCGACCTGGTTGACGCCGCCGCGAAGACAGCGGGCCTGCCAATGAGTGTGGTGGCGGCGCAGCTCAAGCAGGAATCGGGCTGGAACGAGGGCGCACGGAGCCCTGCAGGGGCTCAGGGTGTCGCCCAGTTCATGCCCGGCACCTGGGCCATGTACGGGGAGGGCGGGGATCCGTTCTCAGCCGACGACGCCATCCCTGCCTACGGCCGCTACATGTCCGCTTTGAAAGATCAGGTGCAGCCGCTGGCCGGTGACGATGCCGACCTGCTGGTGCGACTGACCCTCGCCGCCTACAACGCTGGCCCAGGTGCTGTGCAGACGGCCAAGGGCATCCCGGCGTTCACGGAGACACAGCAGTACGTCGAGAAGATCCTTTCCTCCGGGCAGGGCGAGTTTTCCGCCGACTGCACGGCTCCGGCGGGCACGGTCGCGTGGGACGGCGACCTCGGCGACGGCGAATGGACCAACCCGCTCCCGGGCGGCGTCTTCACCTCCGGCTACGGCCACCGAAACATACCGAACCTGCCCGCCTGGGCACAGGACCACGTTGGGGTTGACCTCTCGACCCCGGGCGCCGGCACCGGCAACGGCGGACCGGTCATCGCACCGACCGACTTGCAGATCACCGGTTTCAACGACAAGGACGGGTGCGTGATCGCCAAGGAGGACGGCGACGACCCCGATTTCGGGTTCGCGTTCTGCCACCTGAACGCCTACAGCGTGGCCGTGGGGGACAGGTTGAAGCGCGGCGACGTCGTCGGCACCGAGGGCAACAAGGCCGGCCTCGGGCTGGTCGCCACGCACCTGCACTTCGAGATTTACAAGCCGGAAGCGCCGGAGGTCGTCTACCCGTACCAGGGCTGGAACCTCGACCCGGAGCCGATCCTGAAAGAGAAAGGAGCGTGGGTACGATGACCCGTCGCTCACACACCTACCCGTACCGGGCCACCGCTCTCGCGGTCTCGATGATCGCCCTGACCAGCTGCGCCATCGCCGCGCCGGCATCGGAGGACGCAGCCCCGATTTCGACTCCCGCGGAAGTCTACGAAGGCTCCTACACCTCGACCCCTGCCGAGGAGATCCTGGGCGGCAACACGTTCGCCTCCCCAGAGGATGCCGACCGTTCCGACGTCGACTCGACCGCCCGGGTCGCAGCTCTCATGCTGCATTCGTGGGACACGACGGTGGACCGCACCGAGACGGCGGCCGCGGTGCGCGCTATTCCGCTGATGAGCGAGGAGTGGGCGGCGAACCAGGTCGAGCCTGAGCGCAACGCGAGCAACGGCGAATGGTTGGAACCAGCCGAGCACGGCGCCTACAGCGTCCCCCGGGCAGTTCCCGCGATCGGTGACGCCGCACAGGACGTCGCCCCGGACAAGGCGATTCGGGTCCTCGACGTGACATGGCGCTGGGTCGCCCGTGATGAGAGGCCACTGGAGGCCGGTGGTCACCGGCAGGTGACCGTGTACCTCGAGAAGACCGACAGTCGGTGGGACGTCGTCGGGCACCAAACCCGCGACATGACCGCCGCGATGCCCGGCTTGAGGACGGGGGAGGGCAAGTGACTCCGGTAGTTCATTCCTGGCCGATCATCCGCCTCACCATCGGCGGGGGTGAAATCGTCGCGGACGCCAACGGTGACGTCCTGACCTATCCGGTGCTCGACGAGGCATCTGCAGCCGACGTCGCGGCCGATGCGGCAGCGGAAGCATGCCGCCGTCTGGGCTTGACCGCGTGCCGGGTGCAGGGACTCACCGAGGACGGCGAGGTCTACGAAATGGTCGTCGACGCCGAGCTGGGCACCCTCGAGGAACGGGAAGACACCACCACCGGCACTACCGGCGGCACCGGTGCTGGCCGCGGTTCGGGTTCAGCCCGTACTGGGTCGAAGGCTGCACGCCGTCGTACTCCTGCACGCCGGAAGGCTGTGCTGTGGGGGAGCGCGGGCGTCCTGGCGGTCACGGTGGGTTTCAGTGCCTTCTACACGCTGCAGGACAACACGGCCGAGCCGGTCGCGACGGTCTACACACCGCCTCCCGCGCAGCTACCGGTTCCGGCTCCTGCCGGGTGGGACACCTACGGTGACTGGACGACGCCGATGAGCGGCTCGACCGTTCGGGCGATCCTGGATCCCTCGGGGCAGCCGGTGAGCGTGGACGGCTCGAAGCTGATCGGCCATGACCCTCGGACGGGGGTGGAACGGTGGACGCGCACCGCACCGTTCACGGTCGCTCAACTGGCCCTGTTCACCCTCGACGGGCAATCCCGGGTCGCGGCGGCAGCCGCCCGCGAGCTGGTCCTGTTCGGCGACGGAGCGGACCCGATCCGCATCGACGTCCCCAAGGACGGAACGATCGTCCTAGACGGTGGTACGGCGCCTCGGGTGGATCTGCCGAACAAGCGGACCCTGATCGTCGGAGCCGACGGCAGTACGGCGGCGCGGGTGGTCCCGGCGGCCGCGGAACCCATCGAAGCCCTCGGTGATGACCTAGTGGCAGCCGACTCGCGCTCCGGACGGATTTGGCGGGTCACGCAGGACTCGGCAGCCCTCCCAGCCCCGGCGAGGTTGCCTGCACCGTCTGTCGGGGCGGAGCTGGTGACGGTCCTCGGATCCGTGAACGGGACGGTGGTCGCGGCGTGGAAGAACGGCGACCAAACAACGATTGGCTTCTACTCCCTAGGGAACGCGACCGATGCGACGGAGGCGACGCAGGTCGGCATCGTCGACGTCGAAGGAACCGACGTCGCCACCTCCGGTATCCAGGTGGACCGAGATAACGGCCTGCTGATGGCCGGCACCCTTCTGGTCGACGTCGACCAGAAGCAGGCCCACCGCCTGCCCGGAGCCGGAAAGCTCGCCGCCGGTTACGCCTGGGTCACCACCAACACCGAGCAGCTGCGGATCAACGCGCAGGGCGTCACCGAAACCACGACCGACGCAGCGCGCGCGGCGATACCAGACGTCATCACCGACAACGGCAAGGCGATCACCCGGGCCGGAGGATCCCCCGACGGCCTGCTGTATGCGCTCACGCAGGTCGCACCCCGACCCACAGCAACACCCACCCCGACTTCTACTCCGAGCCCCACCTCGACTGTTTCCCCGAAGGAGAACCCCTGATGAGAATGACCGCTGTCATCGACCCGGCCGGCACCCTCGAGCTTAACCTAGGAGGCGAGAAAACCACCGCCCCCTACCCCTCGGTCATGGACGCCCGCCGCTCCGTCATGAGCACCGCGACCGACCTCGCGGCCGAGACGAGCACCGCCACCGAACTGCACATCGAGGACCCATCCGGCTCACGCACGATCCTCATTCAGACCGACGGCGCCGTCACCGAGCAGGACACCGATACTGAACCGACGGAAGACGCGGCAGTCCAGCCCGCCGAAGCAGCCGAGCCGGTGGTGTCCCCGGTGACGCCAGAAGCACCGACCGTGCCGGAGGCCACGGTGGAAGCAGCACCCGTTGCCGCTCCCACTCCCGTTTCGGTTGAGACTCCGGTGATCCCCGAGACAACCGCATCGGCAGAGACGGCCTCACGGGTAATCGAGCCAACCGTGGAGCCGTTGCCGACCCGCAGGACGGCGATGCCGTCGTTCGTCGACCGGCCGGACGCTGACTCGCCGGCGCAGGTCGGTGTCCGTGGTTTGCTCAATCAGTTCGGGTTGGAGCTCGCGGCCTCGCCCGCGGAGCTGGAGCAGCGCCGGGACGAAAAGACCGTCTGGCAGCACTGGGCCGGACCGCGCACAATCACGGTCCTGAACCCCAAGGGCGGAGCAGGCAAGACGCCGACGGTGATCTGCCTGTCCGCTGTGTTCGCCCGCCTCGGCGGCTCCGGTGTCCTGGCGTGGGACAACAACAACTCGCTCGGCTCGCTCGGCTGGCGGACCTTCGACGCCGGCCACGAGGCGACGGTCGTCGACCTCCTCGAGCAGACCGACTACTTCATGACCGCCGGCGCCCGGGCAGGGGATCTGGCGTCCTACGTCCACCACCAGCCCTCGGACCAGTACGACGTACTCCGCTCCGATGATCGGTCGGGCGCGAAGAAGCGGCACGAAGTCACCGGCGACGAGGTCCACCGCCTCTACTCGGTGGCCGCAAAGTATTACCGGCTGATCCTCATGGACTCGGGCAACACCGAACGCGGGGACAACTGGGAGGCGATGATCGGGCACTCCGACCAGGTCGTCATCCCGGTCAAGTCCGTCGACGACGCCGCCGAAGGCGCGTCCCGGGTCCTGAGTGCCCTGCGGGCAGGTAACGAGCACGCGCAGTCACTGGCGGACCGCGCCGTGGTGATCGTCCTGGGCTGCACCCCATCCCACGGTCCGGCGAAGCTGAACGAGCTCGCTGAGTCCTTCCGCCCGTTCGTGAAGTCGGTCGTCACGGTGCCCTACGATCCGTCGCTGATCGAGGGCAGGATCCGGTTCTCCTCGATGCTCCCGCAGACCCGCCGCGCCTGGCTCCGGGCAGCCGCGCAGATCGCGGAGGGCCTGTGACCGTGACCTCGCAGCGCAATCCGTTCGTCAACGAGCCGGAGGTGGCACCGCAGGAAGACCCGATCGACGATGACCCGATCCTCGGGCAGCGCGAGTCACTGCGGGGCCCGCGGAACATTCAGCAGACCCTCGCCGCCGAGCCTGTCGAGGAAGAGGAACCAGCGGCGCCCGTAGCGGTGACCAGCGCGACCCTGTGGTTGGTCGGCGCCTCCGGTGGCGTCGGCACCAGCACCCTCGCGGGCCTGTGCTCGGAAAACATCGTCGATGAGTCCGAGCGGCGTCCGACCTACGCAGGTCGGGCACTGCTGGTCTGCTCGACCAGTGCGTCCTCGCTCGAGGCCGCGCAGCAGTTGGCCCGTAAGTCCGCGTCCGGGCAGCTGCCGTATGAACTGGTCGGCCTCGTGATCGTCCATGACCGGCCCAAAAACCGGCTGACGAAGCCGACCCTGGACTTCGCGCGCGGGGTTGCGCGGATGTTCCCGGTGGCCATGACGGCACCGTATGAACCCTCGTGGCGCGAGGTTGGCGTCACCCCACAAGCTTCCGGGACACGGCTGAAAAGCGTGCTCCGGAAAATCGAAAAGATCGCCCGCTCCGGGCACTGAGAAAGGGAACTTCCATGTTCGGAAACACTCTGGCAGCACACACCCTGACCACCATCAATGCGCTCACTCCGGTCCATGAAGGATCGCTCTCGGCGCAGACGTTCACCCCGACGCAGCCACCCGGCATGGAGGGTATGACCACTGTCATCGGCTGGATCCTGTGGGGCGCGGGCCTGGTCCTGTTCGTGTTCTTCATCTTCGGCCTTGTCGCGGCGGGCAGGAACCGTCGGCAGGGCAATGAGATCGAGGCACCCATCTGGCCTATGGTCGCTGCCTGCCTGCTGGGCGCTTCGGGTGCAGTGTGGACTGCAATCACCTGAGCAACAACGCCCACCCATCTGATCGAGAGAAGGACACACGATGAGCACACAGGACACCACCCAGGAACCGAAGGCCCGCCCGAAGTGGTTCGGCGCTGCCGCGATGCTGCTGGCCCTGGTGCTGGTCGGCCTCCTCGCATGGAGCCTGCGGGTATTCCTCTTACCCAGCAGTGACGACCCGGCAGCAGACCCAACCACCGCTTCAACGCAGACAGCACCATCGTCGTCCGCGTCCGCGTCCGCGTCCGCGACGGCAGTACCCGTCGAGGACGCGGACGCCGCGTGGGACTGCCAGGCGGACCTCAACAACGACGACGCATCTGTGGCTGACAATGCTCCAGCGATCCAGGAATGGGTAGTCGGCGAATACAACGTGATCCCGTTCTCGGAGTTCGGCGGATGCGAGAAATTGCCCTCCACCTTGCGTGTCGGTTACGCACCGACTCAAGCGGGGTCACTGGTGGCCGCGGCCACGTATGCCGTCGCTCTCGACCCGTCAGCCAGCGAGCAAGCAGCGTCTGACCTCGACGTAGCGGTAGCGGAAGGGCCGAACCGAGTGCTGTTGGGCGAGCGAGCACAGCGTATCCGGGACGGCCTCGAGCAGAGCGAAGACACCTCCGTCATTGCCCGCTTGACCCTGCTGGGCTATATCCAGAACAGCTACAGCGATGACGCAGCGTCCTACCGGCTGATCTACTCGGCACCCGACGCGTCGGGTCTGGAACAGACACTCATCGCTCAGATCGATCTGGTGTGGGAGGACGGCGACTGGAAGCTTGACCCGGCATCGGGCAACGACTTTAACAGCTGGGCCCGCTACCAAGGACAGCAATACGTCCAGTGGGGACCTAAATCATGATCGGAGATTTGGCGGGGAACCTCCTAGAAGGTGTCGCCGGCAGCGCGATCCAGAAACTGATCCAGTACCTCGCAAGCTGGCTTGTGCAGGTCCTGACGGAAATGATCAACTTCGTCGGTACCTGGTGGTTGAAAATCGGCGCCCCGGATATGAGTGCAGGGTCCGCGACCGACCGCATTCAGCAGTCGACGTTGATCTTCGTCGGGATGGCCGGTGTCATCGGAACAGCGTTCGCGCTTATCAAGCTCGCCCGGGACCAGGACCGCGCCTCGACTGAAAACCTGATCATGGGCATGGTGCGGACCATCCTGACTACCGCACTGGCCGTCCCGATGGTGGGCCTTCTGTTCGGGCTGACCGATGTCCTCGCACCGTGGTTGGTAACCACCATCTCCGGGTCCGCGCAGGAGGACGGGCTCGGATCGGCGATGGGCCTAGATGCCATTGCGGGAACCACGATGACCATGCAGCTCGCCGGCATCATCCTGTTCGTTGTGCCGCTGGCCCTGCTCGGGGCGATCATCAACGCGGTCATCGTGATCTTCTCCTACGGTGGGGCGATCGCACTGTGCGGGGTGCTCCCGATCTTTGCCGCGGCTTCACAGACTGAGCGCGGCCGGAAATCCTTCGACAAGGCCGTCGGCTGGCTGGCAGCTGTCGTCCTCTTCAAGCCTGCCGCAGCAATCCTGTACGGGGCGGGACTCGCCCTCCTGAAAGGCATCAACGGCACTGCAGACAACGAACTCGGAAACACCGCGATCGGTCTGATCACCGGCCTCGTCATCATCAGCAGCGCCTGCATTGCGATGCCAGCCCTGGCGAAGGTCCTCGTGCCTGCCGTCAGCGCAGGACCGCAGGGCATGGGGGCATCCGGCCTGGCCATGGTCGGCGGTGCCGTCGCCATCGGAGCACTCACCGGCGGGATCGGCGCTGCAGCCGGCGCCGCAGCTGCAGGCGGTGGTAGCGGGGGCGCCGCAGCAATCACTGGTGGAGGGGCCGCAGCAACGGCCGGGGAAGCGGCCGCAACGAGTGGAGGCGCCGCAGCAACTGGCGCAGCCACTGCCGCAAAGACATCTGCGACCGCCGGCACCAGCAGCAGTACTGCCGCAGCCAGTGGAGGCGGAAGCGGAGCCACCGGTGCTGCAACGCCTGGTGGTGCCGACGGCGGAACTGGTGGAACCGGACCATCCGGGGCAGCACAGAGGCCGGAGCAACCCGCCGCGCCGACATCGGACTCAGGTAGCGGGGCATCCGGAGAAAATGCTGGCGCACCCGGCAGCGGGTCTGGTGGAGGTTCTGGTGGTCCTTCGGGTGCGGAGCCGCGCCCGAAACGATCCGGAGCAGAGACGACCCCGGTCAGTGATGCCGGTGCTGGTGGATCAGGTTCGCCCGGACCGACAGGCGCACAGCCTCAGGCAGAACGCACCGGCACACCTACGGAATCACCGACGGGAGCACCAGCCGGTACCAGCTCCGGTGCCAGTGACGGCAGCTCGTCAGCTGGAGGACCAAGCGGGGCAGAGCCCGCAGCATCAGGCGACAAGCCTCCAACGGAAGCTCCTGAGGCCGCACCCGCAATGTCACCGACGGCTGAGGGGTTCCGGGCCGGGGCGCCGTCCGGTGCCGACAAATCGGCCCAAAACCAGCAACGCATCGAGTACGCGGTGCAGAACGTAGTCAGGGACATGGAACGCGCAGTGGAAAGTGGGGATGACAGTTGAGCACCGAACAGACAATCGTCAGGCAGTACGGCAACATCGCAGAAGACCGGACGGCGGGTCTGATGGGCTTCTCGATGGCTTCGACCGTCGTCCTGGGCGCAGGAGCAGTCGGAGTGTTTATCGCGATCATGGCCTCGCAGATCTGGGTGGCCGTCGGCATCGCCCTGGTCGCATTCATCACCGCCACGATCCTTGGCTCCAAGGACCGTCATGGTCGGTCCAAGCCTGAGCGGTGGCTGGCGCGCAGCATGCACTCCAAGGCCAAAAAGGCTGGGAAGACCGTCTACAAGTCAGGTCCTGTCTCGCAGATCCCGGACGGTTCATTTCGTGCACCGGGACTGCTGGCCGCAACGGAGCTGATCGACTTTCAGGACCTCTTCGGCAACGAGGGTGTCATGCTCTGGCACCCGAAACTGAAAACCGGCACCATCTTCTTCTCCACGAACTCCTCCGGCCTGGGCCTGCTGGACCAGGACCGCGTCAACCGACTCGTCGGGTCATGGGCAGCATTCCAGCGCGACGCCGGCTCCAACGCCCGAGTCGAGCAGATTTCCGTGACCACGCAGTCGACCACCGATCCGGGCGAACGCCTCCCTGACGCGATCGCGGTGGCCCGGCAGCAGGCCGGGCCCCACGAAGTGCCCGCCTTTGCCCGTCAGGTGATGGATGACGTGGTGAACGACCTCAACCTCGACGTGCCCAAACTCGAGCAGTGGGTGGCCCTGACATTCACCGGCAAGGCCAACGACGGCGACCGCGCACCGGAACGCTCCGCCGAGGAGCTGGTGGCCGATGTGAAGTCCCTCCTGCAGGGGTTCAAGGAAGAACTCGAAGACGTCGGCGCGGGCAGCGTGTCTCTCATGCGGGCCGCTGACCTCACCGACCAGACCTACGTCGCGTTCAACCCGCGCGCCGCGGCCGCCGTCGAACGCGCCCGCCTCTCCGGTACCGGGACCGGTCTCACCTGGCACGAAGTAGGACCCTCGGCCGCCCGGACGATCGGATACCCGGGCCGGTACGACCACGCCGGCGTGACGAGCAAGTCATGGCAGATGTTCAAGCCGCCGGCCGGGACGTTCCGCGAGAACGCCCTGGTGGCACTGCTGGGCCCGGATGCGAGCATGCTGCAGAAGCGCGTCACCGTGTTCTACCGCCCGCAGCCGCCGGAGAAGTCAGCACAGCAGGTCGCGCAGGCGCTCACCAATGCGCAGTTCGCCACGAACCAGAAGGGCCGCCGCCCGACCAGCTCGCAGATCATCGCCCTCGAGAAGGCACGCAAGGCCGAGCGGGAGCAAGCCGAAGGGGCCGCGCTGGTGCGCTTCGCCATCGGCGTCACCGCGACGGTCGAAAGCCCGGGACAGCTGCAGGCGGTGGAAGCGAAGATCATGCGCAACGCCGCCACCGGCATCCAAATCCGTATGCGGTCCTGCGACTACAACGACGACGCCGCGTTCTCCTTCAACCTCGGGCTCGGGCTCGTGCCCGAGCACCTGGCCACCATTTCCTCCGACGTCCGGAAGGCCCTCTAATGTCCGCGCTCGACAGAATCGTCGACAAGGTCATGGACCGGTTCCTGGGCCGGTCTGAGGCCGCGGCCGCCGTCACCGCTGCATCGTTCCCACAGCTCACGGACAAGGGCATGCGGGTCCGTGAGGGCGGCATGGTGACGTGGGTCGAACCGCCTCCGGAGTTCACGGCCACCTCGAACCAGACCGCGGGCCTGTGGCCGTTCTGCGTCGGTACGTCCTCGCCGCTGGTCGGTGCGGTCTTGGGCCGGAACCTGCTCAACAGCTCTGTGGTGTGCGGGGATCCGATCAGCCTGTTCCTGCACGGCATCATCTCCTCCCCATCCGGGTTCATCCTGGGCCTGAACGGTCGGGGGAAATCCTCGGTCGCCGTCCGCATGGCACTGGCGCTGATCGATCAGGGGTTCCTGATCCTCGTGGCAGGGGACCTCAAACCAGACTTCGCCGGCGTGGTCCTGGAAACCAACGGGCAGGTCGTGCAGGTCGCCCCCGGCGTCGGGGCAATCAACCCTCTCGACGCCGGCCCGCTCTGGCGGGAGCTCGAGCGCCTGCCAGCCCCGATGCAGCGCCAGATGCGCGCCGAAATCCACGCCCGGCGCCTGATGACCCTCACCGGGCTCATCGAACTGGTCTTCAAGGAACCGCTGGATGCGAAGAAGCAGGAACAGACGGTGCTGTCCATGGCGATCGCCATGGCCGCGGAGAAAGCGGAAGCGGAGGACCGGCAACCGCTGGTCGGCGACGTCGTCGCCGCCATCAAGTCCGCGCCACCGCAGATCCAGTCGGCACTGCTCATCGAGGACCAAAAGGAGTACCTGCCGCAGGTCAAGAACCTCCTGGCGGGCCTGAACGCCCTCGGTGAGCACGGACCGTTCGGGGACGTGTTCTGCCAGCACACCACCAAGGAAATGAAGATCGACACCTCCGTGGACTTCGACATTTCCCTCATCGACGAATCCCAGCTGACGCTCCGCGCCGCGGTGCAGACGGTGTGCTGGTCCTACGGTCAGGCCGGCATCTCGGCCGCGAAGACCCTCGCCGATGCCGGGCTGATGGAGGAGCGCCATCACCTGATGATCATGGACGAGCTGTGGCAGTCCCTGCGCGCCAGTGAGTTGCTGGTCCACCAAATCGACTCGATTACTCGCCTGAACCGGACCAAGGGCCTGGGGCAGCTGATGATCACGCACTCGATGAAGGACCTGCAGCTGTCCACGGACGAGCTGACAAAGATCGCCACCGGTTTCGTGGAGCGCTCATCCGTGAAGATCCTCGGCGGGCTCGCGCAGAACGAAATGGACCTGCTGGAAACGGTGTTCCCCGTTTCGGAGCGGGAGAAGGCGATGCTGGTCGGCTGGTCTGCCGAAGGATCGATGAACCCGAACACCAATCAGGTCTCCCCTCCTCCCGGGCGGGGGCGGTTCATGCTGAAAACCGGGTCCGAACCCGGTGTGCCGTTCCGGGTGAACCTCACCGCCGGTGAACTCAGGGCCCACAACACGAACCAGGCGTGGGCTGCTGCGCAGGCAAAGGTGAACCGATGAAGACCGAGGAAAACGGCCCGGTCATCGCGTTCTCGTGTCTGGTCCTGGCCGCGTTCGCCGCCGTCGCCCTGATCCACCTTGCCGATGCGTTCACCCCGGTTCCCACCAACCTGTCATGGAACCCGATCACCCTCGCGATCGGCCTTGCTACTGGAGATCCGTGGCCGGCTGCCGCAAGCTGGTTGCTCGGCGCCGAAGCGGTCGTGGTCATCGCTGCCTTTGCGTGGTGGAGCACCCGCCCTGTGTCACGGACCGCGGAAGCGTCCCGTCGGATGAGTCCTGGCGGGAAGATGCATCCGGCGATGCTCGATGCCCGTCTCTCCGAAGCGGCCCGCCTCCACCCGACTGCAGAAGGTATCGGCCCGGGCCTAACGATCGGTTACGCCGGCGACACCGGCACGAAGGCGGTCATCCAGGGGTGGCGGGAGTGCTCGACCCATGTATGGGGGACCGGGCGGGGTAAGACGACGACGCAGGTCGTCCGTCATGCCACTGAAGCCCCCGGCGCGTACATCATGACCAGCAACAAGGTCGACGGCGTCGCCGAAGTCCTGGCCGCCCGGTCTGGAACCGGCACCGTGTGGTTGTTCGACCCGCAGCGGATCTGGCGCGACAGTCACTGGCCCGCCATGATCTTCAACCCGCTCACGATCGTCACCGACACCATGAGCGCCGGCGAGGTTGCATCGATCTTCGAAACTTCCTCCGCACCGAACGCGGGCCAGGGCAAGGGCGACGCCCAGTTCGACTCCCAGGGACGAGACTTCCTCGCCTGGTGCCTCCTCGCCGCCGCCAAGAGTGACGGCACGATGAAGGAGGTCCTGCGATGGGTGTCCTCGGCAGACTTCATGGAACCCGCCGAGCTGCTCGAACAGGAAGGCCATACTGGCCCGGCTTCGGCGTTGAAGGGCATGAGCGCCCAACCGGAGGACACCCGCGGATCCGTGGCAGCCAGTGCCCAGCGCATGGCCTCCGCCCTCGTGCACGACGAACTCATGGCGTGGTCGACACCGACCCCGGGCGTCCCGGTGTTCGACCCTGCCCGCTTCGCGACAGGCAAAGACACCCTCATTCTTCTCTCGCAGGACGCCGCCGGCTCCGGCGCCGCATTCGTGTCCACCCTCGTCTACGCAGTGTTCACTGCAGCGCAGCAGGCCGCCCGGCGGGCCGGCGGGCGCCTGCCGGTGCCGCTGGTCGCTGACCTGGACGAGGTCGGGAACGTCGTCAAGCTCAAGCAGCTGCCCGGGTGGTACTCGTTCTTCGGGTCCATGGGCATCGTCGTCAGCTCCTACTTCCAGACCCGCGGGCAGGGGATGGCGATGCTCGAGCGCACCGGGTGGGACACCCTCTGGTCTGCTGCCGCGGTCAAGGTCTACGGCGGCGGATCCGACGACACACAATTCCTCGAATCCCTGTCCAAGACGATCGGCCAGTACGACGCGAAGGTCCACAGCAGCTCGACCTCACGGAACGGGTCGTCGCGGTCCGTGCAGACCCAGCGCCGGGACATTATGTCCGTCTCCCAGCTCTCCGAGCTTCCTGCCAACCGAGCCTGGGTGAAGACGTCCACCGGTGGAGGGACCATCGTCCAGACCGTCCCCTGGTTCCGCGACAAGACCATCACCGCCCGAATCGGGGAAACCGTCGACCGCATTCGGGTTGCGAAGGTAGGGAACACGTCATGACCGGGACCGCCAACAAGTCCGCAAGTGATACTGAACCTAACGGTCAGGACGGGGGAGAGGACTTCGCCTTTACACCAGAGGAGTTGGTGGACTGGGTGGAGGGCCTGGTGGCGATGCTCGAGTCCGTGGACCGGTCGCAGAACCAGTACTGGTGCTCCCAGTGGTGGAACCACCCCGAGGCCGTCGACCGGCTTCGGGGGCTGTACGAGCAGTGGCTTGACGCCCAAGCGAACGGAGGTATGTCGTCGTGGTGGATCGACCACTTTGACCGCCACGCCAACGTCCTGTTCGCCAAACGGGGCCCATTCGGCGAATGCGG
Source organism: Arthrobacter sp. TmT3-37 (assembly GCF_054510835.1). Lineage (NCBI taxonomy): Bacteria > Bacillati > Actinomycetota > Actinomycetes > Micrococcales > Micrococcaceae > Arthrobacter > Arthrobacter sp. TmT3-37. The sequence goes on from NZ_JBTNDU010000008.1 coordinate 141,317, forward strand.
GACTACACATTCGAATAAGACTGCCCGGCGCATCCTCGCCACCGAGCAACCGCCCCTTGGGTGGGAATGGTGAGGTACCAATAGCTCCTGCTCTGCAGAGCGGCGTGCAGTGATGCTTGGCCGGCTGTCATATCCACACCCGTGAGTGGGGCGTGGGCCAGATCATGGCCTCCCACACCCCGTCGGACCTCAAAGCGGTCAAGGACGAAGCTGACCGGCACAAGGCCCAGGGCATCATGGACCGCTGCGGCATCAAGATCCTCGGCGGTCTCCCCCGCTCCGAAATGACACTGCTCACCCAGTCCGTGCCGTTGAGCAACCGGGAGCAGGAACAGCTCGCCGCATGGCAGGACCCTCCCGCCTGGAACCGGGCCGGCGACGACGCGATGCGGTACACCAACGACGTGTTCCGGCGCACCGATCAGTCGTTCACGGACGATGAGCTGGCTGCGTGGCTCAAGGACGACGACAACGCCGCCTGGTACAACGACGACCGGACCACTCAGCCCCCACCAGGGCAGGGCAAGTTCTTCATCAAGGTCGGCTCCCGGGCCGGCATCCCGTTCTCGATGGAGTTCACCCCGACGGAGCGCCGGTCGCGTGTCCACGACACCGAGAAGAAGTGGCACAAGGCCAAGAGAACCGCTGCAGAGGAGGGAGGCGAGCTGTGAGCTCACTGGACCGCAAGCACACAGCCGGACTTGGCGGCGAGGCCGCACTCCTGGTCGTCCTCATCCTTCTCGTCGGCGTCCCCGGAGCCCTCTACGGGCTGAACACCCTCGGACACCAACTCGAGCCACGCCCGGACGGTATCCCGACCGGGTTCTGGCCA
>NZ_JBTNDU010000009.1:0-138175 GCF_054510835.1 Arthrobacter sp. TmT3-37
GACGGATCCTGCGCCGTCGGGGACGGTCTCGGCGTAGCCGGCGCAGCCGGGGCCGACGAGGTTCGCGGCGGGGTCCATCATGGCGTCGGCCGAGGCGGAGGGGGCCATGCTCGCTTCGGGGGAAGCGGACTCGGCGGCCATGCTGGTCTCGCTGGCCTCACTGCTGGGAGTGGCCTCGGCGGCGGATTCGTCGCCACCGCCACAGGCCGCGAGACCGAACATCGAGACTGCTGCGATCCCGAGGATCGAAAGGTTCCTGCGCTTGGTGATTTCCATGAGATGTCCTCCGTTGATGAGACCCGGCGGGTGCCCGTGGTCTGGAACTGTTTGCTGAAACACATCGTGTCGATGTCTCGGAGGTACTTCGGGCGACGCGTAGGAGTGGATGGGTGGCATCTCCAGGAAAGGTACGCACACGGTCGTCGCCGGACATGGAAGGGCCCCGCCGGGCGTGCGGCCCGGCGGGGCCTGGAGGTCGGTCCGGAGACCGGTGCTGCTCTGTGCGCAAGAGGGGACTTGAAAACGTGGCTCAGGCTTTTCTGGGCATGACGCCGATCTATCGAGCCGCATGATTGCGCGAAGCTGGACAGTCCCGGTTACATGCGCAATCTGGGTCTTGTTGATGGGATCAACAGGCGCTGAGAGGGGCCCTCGTCCCCGCGCGGAAGGCAACAGCCAAGCGCTCAGCCGTCGCGGTGAGGCCGTCGTTCCTCGATTTGCCGGCGCCGGACCTTATCCGCGGTCACCCACGTTGTGCGGGCCATCGAGTACTCAACCCACTGCACCTGCACTAGTTCGCGGGTCCATGCCATTGCAAAGCCCTTGACCGTCTGGGCTGCGCCGCCCGGGTAGGTGAGGTCGGCCCATACGGGCGGGGCCTTTTCCGTCGTCCAATGCACGCCCTCCGTCGGTTCCGGCAGAGACTCAGGTGGCAGGAAACGGTCCCGCGAAGGCGGGATCCCATGCCAGCCAGGACGAGGTGCTCTATCCATGGAACCGACCGTAGCCGGGCCTGGTGACAGGTAACCACGGCGTGCTGCTTATCCTGCTGGAATGAGGATCCTTGACGCCCTGGCTCAGATGTTTGCGCGGGACAAGCTGAGGTGGCGTCAATGTCAGGAGTGCAGAAAACCACTACGGGACGATCAGAACGGGTTTTTCTGCACGACTGACTGCCACGAGGACTGGCTGAGGAAGAACTTCTAGCTTCCCGTCAACGACGAAAGCGCCCCACCCTCACAAGGAGGATGGGGCGCGCCATGGATCAATCAGGGTTCGGTCGCGTCTGAACGACCCAGGACGCGGAGTGCTTCGGCGGCAGTGATCTTGGTGGCGATCCTGGCGTCATCAAAATCGGTATCGCCCCGCCAATCCTGGGCTTCTTCACGGGAAGCGAAGTCGATCGCGAAGTCTTGACCGTTGTGGTGGAACGCTAACGTAGCGGGCTGAGAAGGATCGTCAGCCCGCGCTTGTTCGGGGCTATTTGCCACTTCGAGGTCGTTGGTAAGGTCCCACCAACGCGTTGTCTTGATAACGCTTGAATCTGGCTTGTACGCCGGCGGTTGCACTATGAGGTGCGGGCGCTCCCATGCGACATCGCGGCGAACCGCCCGTGCCGGTACGCCGACCGCGACACAGTTGTTCGGGATCTTCCCTGCAAGGATTGCGCCGAATCCCAAGACCGATCCAGATCCGATCGAAGACCCTGCTAACACAATCGCCCGCTTGGCGAGCCAGACATGTTCACCGATGCTTATCGACTGGGACTGGTTTGCGCGTTTGCCCGTGTGTACATCGAAGATCGGGTGCGAGTCGTCGGCCCTGATCTCGTTCTCCATCGCGAGCATCGAGTCGTCCCCGATGGTGACCGATGCTCCTTCGGCTGCAGTAATCACGCATGGCCCGTTGGAGGAGACATCGTTGCCGACCTTCACGCCGGAATCTTCGCCAAGCATTACCCAGGCGGAGAACTTCCCGTTGCGCCCGGCACCTATCTCGAATGAAGCGTTGTCGCGGTCGAACTGTATCGTCAGGGAGCCGATGTTGGCGTCTGGCGATATGCGGACAGTGTTGTTCGATCCGTTGAACGTGATGCGGATCTTGTCCGAGATCTGTTTTTCCGACGTGATCCGATTCCCGCGTTCGTCAGAGTAGTTTTTGAGAGTTGTCAGGACGACCTTCTGTGGCATCCGACAACACTAAGCCATCGGCTCCGGCTGATATCGCCTTGATGGAACCAGCAGATGAGGTGCCCCACCCACCGGACACGGGCGGGGCACCTTTTCGTAGACAGTCGTTGCTTCAACTTCGACGCTGGGAGCCGCTACTGGTGGGCTAGACGTACTGTATTGGCCCGTACGTTGAACCGGCACCAGCCACTGAAACCTTGACTCCGTCGGGCTTGACCACTCGGTTGTCAGGGGTCACTGCGATGTTCGTCGAGCCAGCAAGAGCGATGCCTGCGCCTGCGCCCGCCGTTCCGTGCAAGATGTTGTTGCCAGACACCAGTGCGCCGTCGGTCCCGGAGACGAGGATGCCCGATGAGGTGAGGGTGGTTTGACCCCAGTCCATCACGGTGTTTCCGACCACCGTGGCGAAGTACAGGGCGATCGCGCCAATGCCGTGAGTGCCGGCTTTCTCGACGTGGTTGTTAATGATCCGATTGTTGACCGAGTACGTTGCCGCACCGTTTTTCGGAGTCGCTGTGGTTTTGAGCACCCTAATGCCGTAGGAGGTTGTGCCGGCCACTTTGTTGTTCAGGATGCCTATGTTCACTCCACTGTCGGAGAGAATGCCCTCGACTGCCATGCCGCCTTGGTTCTCGGCGACAATGCCGTCCTTGCAGAGGAAGAGGCGAATGTTGTGCCCGGACCTCATCGCGCTGGTTGTCGCCTTGAAGATGTTTCGGGCGACGGTGATGTCGTTCATCGTCGCCCAGAATCCGTTGACGTCGTTGTTCGTTCCCACGAGTTGTATGTCAGTCGCGACCGTGTCCACGAAGTAGTTGTCAGTAATGACGCATCCAGTCGTCTCTACCCGGGTTGCCTGCCCCGCGGTAAACGTCTTGGTGGCGACGTTCCAGGTGCGCCCGTTGGTGAAGTTGTTTCCCATCACTCCAGTCGCGCAGCCGGTGAAGGTGTTCCCGATTATCTTCAGGTCGTCGTAGGTCCAATGGCGGATGGCTGCGTAGGTGCAGCCGTTGAACGTGTTCCCTGTGATTTGGATGTTGCTTGAGCGCTTGTCGTTCGAGGCGGTGTGGGTGCCGAATCCGACTGGGTACGCTTGGGTGCCGGGCGTGCCGGATGCTCCGAAGGTGCACCCTTGCACGATAACGTCGACGCTCGGGGCGCCGACGGACCCGTGGAAGGCAGGTTTCGCGCTGTCGTTAAACTGCGAGCATTGAATGGCCTCGGAGTAGTTCCGTGGGTACAGGGGCTCACCAGGTTTGGTGGCATCTCTGTAGCCCAGGAACTTTGAGTCTCGCACTGTCAGTCCCGCGACTCCGTTGGCATCAATGCAGTGGTTGGTGACCGTGTCCTTAATGGTCACTCCGGTTATGGAGATGTTGCGGGCCGCGGCGAAGTAGAACACGACGAAGCCAGTGTTGAGGTATGGCTCCGAAGCGATGTTGCCGTCCCAGGTACCGCCAATGACGCTGATGTTGGAGTCATTACTGTATGGGTCCGTGGGGTCGGTTGGACCGTTCGCATCGGTGTAGTTGGTCAAGCCATAGGTGTCGCCAGACCGCTTCATGACTACGCCCGGAGCGCACCGCAAGGTCGTGTTCTTGTAGATCGTCAGCTTGCCGATGCACCAGTCCTGGCCGGTGTAGGGGACGACCACTTCGCCGCCCCCGGCGTCCCGCGCAATATTCAGTGCCGCTTGGACATCCGAGGTGTGATTGACGGCGCTTGACTGTTCAACCACGATTGCAGGCACTTCAGCGATAGCGGAGGACCCGAGAAGGCTCACCATCGCACGCAGGTCATTTAGGCCTGCGCGAATCACGCTGAGCGCAGTATCGACACCGCCGAGGCGGGTGCGATCCTTGCCGACCTCGCCGTCCGTGTACGCTTGCGCGTCTCGGACGGCTGCGGTGTATGCGGACGATATGAGTTTGGGGACGCCTGCGGTATCGCCTTCCACGCGATCGAGACGGCTTCGGTCGGCCAGGAAGTGCTCTTCGCTCTTTGTCGCGTTATGAGAGATGAACCCCGCAAGGTTCCTGAGGAGCTCGCGACGATCGGGTTTCTTGAAGCCGAGTGCTGACGTGATGAATCCCATGAGTGGGCCTCCTAGTGGGGTCGGGCATGAAAAAGGACCCCACTAGGAGGTCCGGGTGTTGCTTGGGCTGCGGCCCGCAGAAGGTCCGGTGCCGCTTTCCTGTTAGCGCGAGCGTGCTGGTACGCGACTGCCGTAGTGGCCCGAGTGCCGGATCAGTGGCGGCAGGATGACTGCCACGGCGAGCCACCCTGCCGTCGCGCCGATCGCAGTGCCGGCGGGCGCCGCGGTGAGGATCCTGGTCATGAACCTGCGCGGTGGTCCGGTCCAGGTGTGCGGTCGACGACCTGATGCTCGCCGTTGGGCAGCTGGCCCGGAGTGTTGGCGGTGCGCAGATTGTCCTGTGCCTGGTCCGTTACTCCGGTGGGCTTCCACAGGCCGTAATGAATGCCCACGGCGATCAGGAAGGTGCCGAGCGCGAGGACGAGGGCGAGACCCAAGTTGTACGTCTCGCCCTCCTGCAGGGCGGATCCGAGTTCGGTGGCCAGGTTGATGAGGACGGAGAGCCCGGCGAGCAGGGTCGCCTTCGCCCCACTGTGTGTGACCCGCGTCGTGACGAGTCCGACGAGCAGCGGGAGGATGGTTCCGGAAAGCAGGCCGAGGACCTGCCAGATGGGGACGTCGAACACGATCACTTGTTTTCCTCTTTCGTGCCTTCGGGTGCGACGGGGATGACGGTGAGGGCGAGGCGTTCGGCGTTGCGGCGGTCCTCCTCGTCGTTGACGACGCGGGCGATCTCGTCGTAGTCGATAACGGCGCCGGTGCTGACGGCCAGCTGCCGGACGAGCTCCTTCAACGCCTGGTTCTCGCGGAGAATCGCGCCGGTGCCGGCGTCAGACCACTGTGCAGACGTGGCCACGGTGGTGGTCTTGCGAGGGCCGGTCTGCTTCTTGCCGTCCGGGCCCATCCACTCGAGCGGGGTGGCGATGCCGCCGACCTCGCGGACGAGGTCCATGGGAGTCCGCATGCGCCCGAGTGCGTCGAGCACTGGCCAGTTGAAGACGTTCATTGCGCCCTGCTCGGCGTTCTTGACGGCGTGCTCGCGGATAGCGGCCGCGTCCTTGCACAGCTGCTCGAATGCTGCCTGGTTCTCTGCTGGTGTTGCCATTCCTGCTCCTCCTACGGTGAGGCCGGGAATCCCGGCGATGGTGTCTGCTGGTCCAGCCGCGTCGCCGGTGCCACCGGGGACGAGAGGGATGGTGAGGCCGGCGGGGATCCGGCTGAGTGGGTTGATGCGCCCGTACATGGGCGTCACGTACACGAACGCGAGTTCGATGAGGCTCTGATGCACGTGCGGGCCGCCGGACCGTCCGGTGGTCCCGCTGAGGCCGACGGGGTCGCCGCCGCGGACTCGCTCACCGGCGTTGAGGCCGGTCTCGTCGAGGTGCAGCAGGGCGGTGGCGAGTCCGTTGCCGTGGTCGATGTAGACGACGATGCCGCCGGAGGTGTCCCGGAACAGGTAGCCGTACTTGTCGGTGACCCACCGGGGGGCTTCGTGCGACCAGCCGGCCCAGTCGATGACGCCGGCGCCCGGTGCGACGACGAGCGTTCGCATGAAGCAGTTCCAGTCGATGCCGTCGTGCCCAAGCGACTGGTAGTCCCCGTACTTCGCGACGAGTTGCTGGACGGTCGTGCCGTTCGGGTCCGGGATGACGCCGGCGGTCGCGTTCTCTTTCCATCCCTGGCTGATGCCGGCGGCGACGGGCGCCCGCTCGAGCATGGCGATGCTCATGCGGGCACCACGATTCCGAGTCCCGTCACGAGTTCCCGGACCGTCGCTGCCCGGGTGAGGGGCGGCATAGGTCCGGGGTCGACGTGGTTCTCGCCGGGGACCTGAGCGTGGGCGTAGTGTCCGGCCTGCGTGTTCCAGACATGGACGTCGTCCTGCCGGCCCCCGCTCGGTTCGGCGATCGGCCACCGCCGGGGAATCCCGAAGCCGTCCGTCCACGCGAGGATCTCCTCGAGACCATTGCAGGGCGTTTCAGCGATCGTGGCGAGCCGTCGGGGCCCGTCCTTCGTTTCGCGGATCGCGCCGGCAGCGAAGTAGACCTCGATCTGGATGTGGACCTCGCCGTCCTCGTTCCAGCGGCTCAGCGCCCGCCCCCCGACGTCCGCCGGGTAGCTCTGGACCTTATGCCCAGTGACGGGGTCCCAGAGGAGCGTCGGGGCATAGGCGACGGAGTTGAGGTACCGGCGGACGTTGTCGAAGGGCGGTTGATAGCCGGCGGCATTGATCTGGTCCGCGGTCGCGTGCCAGGTGCATCGCGGAGGCAGCGCACGGTTGAGTGGAATTCCGCCGGGCTGCGGATCCCTGACCGCGCCTGGCATCCATAGTTCAGGCATCGATGGTCCTTTCCGTGCAATAAGGAAGCCCCGACCGGGTGGCGGGGCTGTAGGGGGTGGGGATGCCCGCGAGGTTCGGTCAGGAGTTGGCCGCCCCGCAGGTGCAGTTTTCGAGCTGTCGGCGGAGCTTGGCGATCGTCGCTTCCTGCTCGGCGTCCCGCCGGTCGATCTCGGACAGGTACCGGTCCGTGAAGTCCACGGACTTGCCCTGCATGACGGGTGGCGCTTCCCCTGCGTCCTTGGCCTTCTGCGCCTTCTCTGCCCTGTACTTCATCCGGTCCGCCGCGGACGGGATGAACAGCGCCAGGAGCGCCAGCAGGAAGGGGCTGAGGGGCACGAATGTCTCGATCGCCTCCTTCACGCCTACCCCTTCGTTGGTTCCGCGGGTACTTCCGTTGTCGCCGGAGGGCGCCGGCGGGACCGGCGAACGCGCCAGAGCTCCACGGCGATCTGCAGCAGTCTCAGCGCGCACCCAGCGAGCACGGTGAGGGATAGGACGATGGAGGTCGGGGCCTCGGCCAGTTCGAAAGCCGTGACCAGGGAGCGGTAGACGAAGAACATGACGATCGTCAGGAAGAGCAGGCCTGCGCTCTCGATGAGCATGGCCGCCGTCGGGTCCAGGCGGAACGCGGCCACGACCGAGGTGAGGAATGCGGTCAGCCCGGAGACGGTCAGGAGGGTCATCAGCACGGTCGACGCCTGCAGGCCGAGGTAGTCGTCGAGGTAGACGGCGTCGTTGTTGGACAGCTGCACCCATCCGAGGGACGCGAGGCCGAGGTAGACGGCGAGCGCGATGGCGTTGGTTGTGGAGGTGACGGCGAGGGGCTTGTAGCCGGTGCTCATGATCGGTCCACTCTGGTGCGGGCGCCGATGACGAGCATGGTGACGAGGGTGAAGAAGCCGAGGCCGGTGTAGACGATGCCGGCGGAGAGGACGCCGCCGGTTCCGGTGAGGGGTCCGTAGCCGGCGAGTGCGCCGAAGAGTGCGTAGATCCCGGTGACGACGAGGGCTGCGTAGCGGGCGCCGTCGCTGCGGGCGAGGAAGCCGACGAGCAGGAGGACGGAGGTGAGGATCATGACGACTCCCCATGTTTCCGGTCGGGCGAACTCGAAGTTCTTCCGGAAGGTGGCGGTGGCCATGAACGTCTCGGCGGTGAGGATCATGGCCAGGCCGAGGGCGATGGTGATGATGACGGTGCCGCCGGTCATGAGCTCGGGGACGTGGTTCCTGCCGAGGCGCGTCTGCCAGTCGTCTGCCTTGAGTAGAAGGTCGTGCATGCTTCTCCTGGTTCTCGGGGTCATGGCGGTCACCCGATCTTCGTGACGGAGATGAGGTGCTTGGAGGACACCGCGGTGGTGGTCTGGAAGTTGAACCGGACACGTTCCCCGGCGGTCAGGTGGATGCTTGGCCGTTCGGCGGTGACGTCGAAGGTGCTCGACAGGGCCTTTTGTGCGAGGACCTGGTTGGTGGCGTCCTTGCGGATGGTGATGAAGCCGTTCGCACCGCTGCTGAAGTCGGTCACCGCCCAGGACAGTGCGTAGAGGCCTTCCTGTGCGACTTCGATCTGGTTGTTCACGGGGAAGCTGAACTGTGAGGCGTTGCGGGATCCGCCTTGGTCGACGCCGGCGGTCAATTCGGTGGGGGTTCCAGGGCCCCACAGGCTGTTGGCGATGTTCGCCCCTGCCTGGCGTGCGAGCTCGAGGTGGATAGATCCGGAGTTGCTGATCCACCGGGTGCCGGTCCACGTCTCGATGAGGCCGGGGATGTCCGCCCGCGCGACGCTGAGATTCAGCGGCAGCGTGTTGTTGGGGAAGAGCGCGGCGAGCGCATTGCGGGCGGCGAGGTCTTCGACGGGCACTGTGAGGAGCGCGGATTCGAAGGCCTTTTTCAGGTCGGCGGTGAGGTTGTAGGGGTCGGAGCCGACGGGTGTGGTTACCCCGTTGCGGGTTTTCGCTGGCATGGGGGCCTCCTAGTAGGACCAGTCGAGGATGAGTGCCCCGGATTCGGGGGATCGTGCTGTGGTGCCCTGCATGGCCGCGTACGGTTCGCCGAAGATCGCGATGCCGCCACCTGCAGCGACGATGTCTCCGAACTCGGGCGGCAGTTCAATCCAGGCCGGGCCTTGCCCGGGTGCCGCCGTCCAGTTGAAGGGGCCGGCGACCCTGTTGGTGTCCCCGCCGGGCTGGTTGTGGTTGGTGTGGGCGTAGAAGTGGAAGGTCGCCGGCTGGCCGTGGTTGCCGACCGCGAGGCGCTGGCCGGTGCGGAACTGGACCTTGGTGATGCGGCGGCCGCGCAGGTTCCGGAACTGGGTGCCGTAGAACCATGCGCCGCTGACTGAGGCGTTGCCGTAGCTGCCCTGGTGGACCTTGTTGCCGTCGCCGGCGTAGTTGCCCCAGCTGTTGCCCTGGATCCAGAAGGTCCGTGAGCCGATCGCGGCGCCGGACTGGTATCCGGTGCGGGACAGGGTTGGTGGCGGGGGAGGAGGCGCGATGACTGCGGGTGGGGGAGGTGTGGCGGTCTGCGTGGACTTGCCCATGGCGCGGACCCGGCCGGCTCCCCAGTCGAGGTGCACGATGTCGTCCAGGACGTAGGGTCCGTTGACCTGCTCGGCGTCGTAGGTGACGCCGAGCGCTTCGACCTTGATCGTGGGGGAGCCGGCAGGCACCTGCGTGACCCGGCCCGTCCGCGGGCGCGGTTGGGCGGTTGAGCGGGATGCCACGTGCGCCCGGGACTGGCCGATGCCGGCGGTGTAGAACTCGACGTTCACCGGGTCCCCGTCGTCGACGACCATCGGGTCGGCCCACGTGCAGGAGAGGATGCTGCCGTCGACGTTGACCTTCCGGATCCCGTTGACGGTGACCACGGTTCCCAGCCGGCACCGTGAGCGCCCGGGGTCGATCTTCCCTATGAGTACATCCAGGGACATGGCACCTCCTCGGTTGGTCGGGTCAGGAGCGGGCGTCGTCGCCGCTGATGTTCATCTGGTCGATGGTGCGCAGCGGGTTGATGGTCTCGAGCGTCAGGGCGGGACGGGCGTCGGTGAGCCTGTCCGCGATGGAGTGGTTCTTCAGCGCCCGTGCAACGTCCGAGAGGAGGCAGCGGACCAGCAGGGTCATTTCGTTCACCCGGCCGCCGGATCCGCCGAGGGACATGTTGATGACTTCGCCGTTGAAAGGGACGAGCCTTCCATCGGACTGCGGGGCCTCGACGGTGACCTGGTCGCCGCACTGGATGGCGGGGTTCGGCAGGCACTGGACGGACACATTCACGGTCTGAGAGGTGAGCCGGTTGAGCACCAGCGACTCCGCGGCCTTATGAGCCTTGGCGTCGGAGTTCATCAGCGGGTTGTCGTTGCGGATCACCCGTCGGCCGAAGGGCCCGCCGACCCGGAAGGGGCCGGTGGTGATCTCGTAGCGTCCGATGACGGGCACCTCGACCTCACGGGTCTGTCCGTCCACGAGCTGGCTGTCCTTGCGGGTGGAGGTGACGATGCCGATGTTGTAGACCTCGTCGACGTTCTGCGAGCGCTTGAGGTTGATCAGCACGCCGTTGGGCCCGCCGGCGAGGACGGCGACGGGGTCGGAGCTTTTGACGTAGCAGTCGAGTTCCCCGTCGCCGGTCATGCGGTAGGTCGCTCCGACCATGGCGAGGAGATCCTGAATGGCTTCGAGGCGGTTCTCCTCGTAGACGACGTCGCGCGGCACGGTCGCGTCGGTGATGCCGCGGAAGCGCACGGGCATGGTGTCGCCCACCAGACGCGTCACCTCGGAGATCACGGTCGGGGTCGACGGGTTCTCGGGGGCGAGGAACTCGTCCGAGTCCAATTCCGCGGTGAGCTCGTGCGCGGTGACGGACACTGAGGATCCGAGGGACTGCGCGACGTGGCGGAAGTGGGGAGGCAGGTCTGAGTCTGGGACCACGTAGCCGTCCTCGCGGATGACCCGGAACGCCCATGATTCCTCGGTGTCGTTGCCGGTGATGCGGTACCACCCGACCCTGATGTCGTCGCCCTCGCCGCCGACCTGGTACAGGACCTGGATGCGGGCGCCGCCGACGCCGAGCGGGTCATCGAACAGCCACGGTCCGAGCTTGCCGTCCGGATCCTTGATCTCCATGGTGAGCGAGCCCTGCACCTTTTCCCGGTCCTCGCCCTTCCACGGCAGGGACCAGGACACGACGGGCAGCGGATCGGGGTAGACGAGCCTGCCGCCGTACCAGACCCAGCACACGAGAGCGTCGCCTGACCGGGACCCCGCCAGGGCCTGCTGGGTGTTCTCGCTAATCGTGCGCATGCAGCCTCCTAAACGTTCGCCGGGTTCTTCTGGTCTTCGAGGTACGTGCGCCCGCTGGCAGCAGCCTGCTTCTGTGCGTAAGTCGCGAAGATGTCCGCGACGTCCTGATACGTCCACAGGGCGACCAGGATCGTTGCGGAGGACCCGCGGACCGTGTCGCCCGTCGTCTCCCAGACGGTGACCTGGTCACCGGGCAGCGGGTTGGACTCGGTCACGGTGCCGGCGGCGTAGGACGCGCTGGCGGGCACGCGGGCTCCCCACTCCGGCAGCCCGCGGATGACCAGGATGGACGTGCCGGCCACCAGGTCCCGCATGCGCAGGTTCTCTTCCTCCCCGCGGGTCAGCATCGACAGCGGGACGCCGGAGGCGGCCTGCCTGATCCCGCCGACGCCGACGGGCGTCGAGGACCCCATGATCTGAAAGGTGCTGATGTCCGAGGCGTAGGCCATCTTCGCGAAGGTGCCGGAGACAAGGACCGCCGGCCCGCCCTCTGCGCTGCGGTGCAAGACAGGGACGGCCGCCGCCGGGTTCAGCGGGTCCTGCACGTATCCGAACTCCGCGTCGACGGACACCTCGTCGGTGATTCCCTGCGCGCCGGCATCCGGCCCGGACACCACCTCGAGCTCGAAGATGACCGGGCGGCCGAGCGGCACCTCCCAGTCGTCCCAGTAAGCGGAGTCCACTACGGGCACCATCCGTGCGCCACGGACGGGCACACGCTGCCCATCCGTGGTCCGCCAGATCGACACCACGTGCTCGCCGGCACTGAGCCCGGTGAGGGTGATACCCGCCCGAGGGCAGGGCGCGTCCAGTATCGCTTCAACTGCAAGCTCAGCCATCAGCGCCCCGCTCTCGTGTATCGCGTCCCGGAGGCCGCTTCGTTGATGCCGCGGCGGACCTCGCCGCGGATCGTTCCCATCAGCTCGCCGGAGTCCAGCACGAGCTGACCCTCGAACCACCCGCCGCTGCTGGCGGCCTGCGCCTGCGCGGCGATGTACTGGTCGCGCGCCGCGAGCTGCCCCGGAGTGTGGATCAGCTCCGGCTTGCGGGTCTTGTTCTGGATCAGCTGCGGCCGGCCGCCATTGGGCTCGAGCACACCGCCGTTGTCGTACAGGGTTGGGAAGAGCGACTGCGGAGCCAGTGATCCGAGCCCGACAAGCTTCTTCGCGCCGTCCCAGATGTTCGACGCGATGTCCTTGAGCCCGCCGATCTTGTCGGACATCCACTTCGTGGCCATGCCCACAACTGCCTTGCCCGCCCCGACCGCGAGATCGATGAACGTGCCCGCGCCGGGGAAGTTGGACCGAATGCTCTCGATCAGCCCGTCCGCGATCCGCTTGAACGGTGCGAGGATCGCCTCGAGCAAGCCCTTGCCGTCACCGCTGCCGGATCCGGCCTTGCCCGAGCCCCCCGGGAAGAGCGACTGCAGGTTCCGGATGTCGAAGGCGGTCGGCGTCGGTGACTGCGACCCGAGGTTCGGGTGCATGATCGAACGCTGCCCGGACTCGTGCGGGAGGCCGAAGACGTGGCCCATCTCGTGGGCCGATGTCGTCCGCCGCTGCACCGCGCTGAGGACATTCGCCCACGCCGAAGCGAGGCTGATCTCCCCGTTGCTGTAGGCGTAGCCGAGGATGTTGGCCCCCAGCGGGCGCTGCGTAGCCGTCATGCTCGGAGAGCCACCGCCGACCTTCACCCGCAGGCCCGCCGCACCGTCCCACATGCGCGCAGCACCCGGGAGGTCCCACGCGCCGGCTCCGTTGCTCCGAACAAACGCGGTACCAGCTGACCGGAAGGCCTGCTGCAGACCGCCGAAGTGCAGCGGAGCTGACCCGTTCGCCAGGAGGTTCGACGCATTGCCGCCGCGCATCAGCGCCCGGACAGCGCCGACGCCGCCCGCGTTTCCAGCACGGTTCAGCGCGTTGACGGTTTTCGCGCCGATGCCACGGACGGCTTCGGGCACGAGGACGCCCTCGCCCGAACGCATCGGGGTGAGGACGTTGTCCCGCTTGCCCGGGTCCCTCCCCGGGATGATGCCACCCCGGTAGAAGCCGCGTGGGAGCGCGACGTCGGGCAGCGGACTAACGCCGACCCTCGACGCGATCTTGTTCACGTTCGCGATCAGGCCCTTGTTCAGGACCGTGTCCACGACGAACCGAACCGGGGCCTTGGCGATGTCCTGCAGCTTGTCCCACGCTGCCTTCACCGCCGTCACGCCCAGATCGAAGGCCTTAGGGACCTTGTTCTGGATGATGTCCGCGATGCCATCGAAGATCGGCTTCAGGGTCCGCTCATAGACGCCGCGGACGACGCCGCCGACATTGTCCATGGCCGGCTTGATCGCACGGTCGTACAGCCACGAGAACACCGGACCGAGCGTGTTGCGGAAGAAGGCGACCAACGTCTGGAAGATCAGCGTCCAGCCGAGGACCTGGCGATCGATCACTCCGGAGATGAAGCTGAACACCGGGGTGATGATCGAGTCGCGGAACCAGGTGAAGATTCCGGCCAGCGTCCCTCGCACAAATGCGACCACGAGCCCGAACACCGTGCTGGCGAGATTCCACCAGGACGAGATGATCGACCCGACCGCGGCGAACACCGGAACAATCGTGCCCTGCCAAAAGGACATGAACGCCGGAATCAGGATCTTCGTGACGACGGCAACGACGATCTCGAAGATCTTCGACGCCAGCATCCAGAAGGAGTTCAGGACCGTCCCGATGCCGGCGAACACCGGCTGAGCGACGGCGAGCGCCCCCTGGAAGGAGCTGGACATCCAGCCGACCGCGGCGCGGACTCCGGTCATCGCGGGTGTGATGACGTTCTGGTGGAGCCATGACGCCGCGGTGCCGATGGCAGCGAAGACCTGCTGCGCGATCGGCAGGACGGTGGTCTGGAACCATGTCACTACGGCGCCGATAGCCGCCTGGATGCCGGACCATGCGGCAGTAACGATCTGCCGGCCCTTCTCCGTTTCGGTGAAGAAGTAGACGCCGGCCGCCACGACGGACGCGAGGATCGCGATCAGGCCGACGAACGGTAGCGCCTTCACCGCGAAGCCGAGGGCCCGCGTCGCGATGGTGCTGATTCCGAGCGCGCTAGTCAGCCCGCCGGTCGCGAGCGCTGTCGCGGTCGTCGAGCTGGCCATGCGCAACCGCCCGGTGGCGCCGGCCTGCATTGCAGTGTTGTTCGCGAGCTGCGTGGCGGTGTTCTGCGCGTTGGCAATCGCCAGCTGCTGCTCGCCGCGAATGGCGATGAGGCGCAGGACGTTGTTCAGGGTGATGACCGGAGTCATGGCGACCTGCGCGGCCTGCAGCCCGATCATGGCGGAGGCCGTGTAGGCGGTTGCCACCCGCCAGGCGATGAAGCCGGCCACGATCAGCGGCATGAACTTGATAATCGTGTCGACGTTGTTCGCGAGGAACGAGAGCGCCCCGGTGACCACGGTCAGGCCTACCGCGGCGAGCTTGACCAAGGCCCCGGTCATGTTCGGCAGCTGGGCCGCGAATTCGCGTCCCGCGGGCGCGAGGACGGTCAGGGACTGGCCGATGCTGCCGAGCTGGGCGCCAGCGGTGCCTCCGACGTTGCCGAGGGACGTCAGGAAACCGTTGAACGAGGTGAAGTCGAGGAGCTTGAGTGCGTCCCATGTCTGGCGTGCTGCATACCCGACGCGCTCCATGAAGCCGGGCAGGCCCGAGCTGGTGATATCACCGTCGTTGTACCGCCACGCGGCGCCAAAGGCGAGGACCGAGCCGCGCATCTCACCAAAGACCTGCCGTGCGATGTAGCCGACGCGCTCCATGAAGCCAGGGAAGCCTGAGGAGGTGATGTCGCCGTCGTTGTAGTGCCACGCTGCGCCGAAGGCACGGATGCCGCCGCGCAGTTCGGTGAAGGTCACTGCTGCGGCGTCCCGGAGAGTGAACAGGTAGCCGACGAGCTCGGAGTCCTCTTGCAGCCCGAAGATCGGCCCGGTGAAGTCCCGGCGGGAGATGATGCCCCAGATGCTCTGCAGGCTGGAGAACAAGGTTCCGGAGAAGGCTGCCGCGAGGGGACCGACCTTTTCCGTGGCTTTGTCGATCCACGTCGTCAGGGTGTTGAAGACGGGGCCGATCAGGGGGTAGGTGTCCTTGAGTAGTGCCGCGCCGAAGCGGGACAGGGCGGCGTTCATGTTCTTGAAGGCGCCCGAGACGGTGTTGCCGCTCTTGAGCGCCGCCCCGCCCATTCCGGACTCCATGGCCCTGCGGAAGGTCTCGAAGCCGATTTCCCCGTCGGAGGCCATCTTCACGGTCTCCGCGGCCGTGACGCCGAGTTCCTTGGCGAGCAGCTGCACGATGGGGATGCCCTTGTCGCCCAGCTGCGCCAGGACGTCACCCTGGACCTTGCCCGACGAGGCGACCTTGTTGAAGATCGAGCCCATCTCGGACATCGAGGTGCCACCGATGGTGGCGGCGTCCCCGACCAGGCGCAGGACGCCCTCGAGGTCCCTGCCCGGCTTGATGCCTGCTGCGACCGCGCCGGCGGCGGTGGTGGCGGCCTCGTCCATACCGAACGCGGTGCCCTTCACAGCGGCGAGCGCGTCCTTCATGATCCCGGTGACGGTTTCGCCGGAATGGCCGAGGCCGGAGAGCTTGGCCTCGGCGTTCTCGATCGCCGAGAGACGGCCGAAGCCCTTCACGAGGGCGGTGCCGAGGACAGCAGCCACTCCGGCGCCGGTGACCTTGGCCGTGGTCTTCAGCCCGCCGAAGAGCTTCGAACTGATCCGCCCGCCGGTCTTCTCCGCACCGGACTCGATGACGCCGAACTCGGACACGACTGACTTGCCGAGGCCCTTCGACGTCGACACCAGATTGATGCCGGCCTCTGCCAATGTGATGAGTGCCAAGGGAGCCTCCTAGAGATCAGGAGGCCCCTCGGCCTCTATTCAGTTGATGTGCTGCCAGGTGCGGCGAGCGCGGACCGCTGCGATGGTCGACCTCGAGACGCAGTGCCGGGCGGCCAGCTGCGTCTGTGAGAGCCCCGTGGCCGCCCGGATGGCCCGGACGTCGTCCTCGGTCAGTTTCGAGCGGGAGCGGGCAGCCTCGGCCTGCTCCTCGGCCTCGATGACCGCTTCGAGTTCGCCGATGTCGTCGGGAGCCGTCCAGCCCAGCCATTCGAGCATCTCGTCGGCCGGCAGTGGCGCGTATTCTTCCTTCTTCTGCCGGTACCCCGGACGGGGGAAGGGCTTGGGCCGGTTGCGGTTGGCCTGGCCGTCTTTCGTCTGGAACCACACGAGGTAGGCGACCAGGTCGTGCACCTCGGCGAGGAGCATCATCGTGGGGGTCCAGATGCTGTCCTCGTCGACGACTGTGATCGCGCGGTGCAGTGCGGAGTCGTCGGGCAGGCCCTTGATGATGACCCAGAGATCGCGCCAGTTGAACTTTCGCGTTCCGACGTTCCGCAGCCGGAGGCCGCGGCCGATGAGCTCGTACTCGACGGCCTCGCTGTGCTCCTCGAGGAGCTCGACGAGGCTTAGAGTTCCCCCAGCGAGATGGAGGACTCCTCCTGCCACTGGTCGAGGAACTCCATGACCTCCCCGACGCTCAGCTCCTCGTTGAAGAGCTTCCGGTCTTCCTCGTTGAGGATGAGGCCGATGATGCTGTCCTGGGCTTCTGCAGGCTCGAGCTTCTGGAACTGCATGACGGCGCCGTAGGGCAGATTCTCCACGTAGACCGCGGAGAGCGTGTGGCCGTCGTCGCTGGTCCACTCGAAGCGTTCGTGCTTCTTGTGGCGGGGCTTCTTCTTGTCCTCGGGCGTCTTCGCGCCGGCGTCCTTCGCGAGTTCGGTGGTCTTTTTCGCTGCGGTGGTCTGTGGCATGGTGGGTTCTTCTTCCTGCTGGTGGGGTTCTGGTGCCCTGTCGGGCTGGTGGTGGGCTCTCTGTTCCTGCGGTGGGGGTGGGTGGCGGCGCGGGGAAGCCCACCATGGAAAGCCCGCGCCGCCGGTCTGACTGCTGCCTTGCCGCTCTGAGGGTGCGACCCTCCCGCCCGCCGCTCGGCGCGACCGGCGACGGTACGGCGACGGGTCCATCCGGCCCGCCGTCGGCTAACAGGGAAGCAATCAGGAGGGGTGCTACGCGGCGCGGATCTCGTCCTCGTAGTAGCGGTACACCTTCTTGCCGGACTCGTCCTTGTAGGCCGAGACGGTGCAGGTGAACATGTTGAGGCCGCCCACGACGAACGGGGTCTCCTCAACGGTGGTGATCTTCCCGTTGGGGACGAGGATGCGCATCTTCTTGCCGATGTAGCGCATGTCGAAGCCGTATGCGGCGAAGGGCAGCTGGGCGCCATCCTCGATGATCGTGTAGAGCTTCCCGCGGGTCTCGGTCTGCGCCGTGACGGTGACGTTGCCATCGCCGAAGACCGTCTTCAGGACATCCTCGTTGAACACCTCGAGGAGGGGGAACGTGAACGAGGACGAGTGGTCGGTCTGCAGGTCCGCGACGGTGTCGCCGGACCAGTCCCGGATGCTCTCCAAGTTGCGCTCTCCCGAGGGCGCGAGGCCGTCCTCGCCGACGAGGCCGAGGCGCTTCCACGCGGCCGCGAAGGCAGTCGATGCGTCCACGGGCAGGACGGACCGCAGCGGGGCGCGCAGGATTCCGCCGGTGGCCGCCGGGCCGCCAGCAGTCAGGTTTCGTACATCCATGATTCCTCCAGAGGAAATAGGGGTGGCCCGGTGAGCCGTGAGGGGTGGGTGTTACTGGGGGGTGTCGTTGACGATGCTCACGACGGGAGCATCCGAGGTGGCGGGATCGACGGGCGCGGTCTCCTCCGCCTTCTTCTTGCGCGTCTGGGCGCCCTTCTTGGCCGCCTCGGAGCGCCGCTCGGCCTCCGCAGCCTCCTGGGCTTCCTTCTCGGCCGTGACCTTCGGATCCTCCGTCAGCCAGCCGGCGTCGACGTGGGCCTTGTAATCGGCCTCGTCGTCGCGTTCCCGGGTGACTCCGGGGGCGGTCGGGTGGTACAGGGTGGTGCTCATGCTGATCTCCTAAAGGGTGTCGGTGAAGCTGAGGTCGATCGAGTAGGTGGCCGTGAATCGCGCGTGCGTCGAGTCCTCGTCCGGTAGGTCCTGAGGAAGGCCGAACGCTCCGACCTCGCCCACCTGGACGCCGTCGATGAGCTCGCCGGCGAGCGAGTGGATGATCGCCGAGGCGAGCTTGGCGATGCGCAGCGCCTCGGTGGAATCGATTGCCCACACTTCGATGGCGATCGTGGGCGACTCGGTAATGACGTTCTTCCGCGATCCGCCCGTGAGGACCAGCCGGATGAATTCGGTCTTCCGCGGGTTCGGAACCTTCGTCCCGATGTGCACGCGCCGGCCGAGCTTCGCGGTTAGGCGGGCGTCGAGAACCGGGCGGAGGAACGTATACGGGTCACTGAAGACGGGCTCGTTCTCCATCAGTTCCTCCCGGCGTCCAGCGCCTTCGAGAGGGTCCGGTCACGCGCCTCACGACGCTTCGCCGCGGTGGTGGCGGTGTAGACCCTCCCGCGGGCGCGCGTGCCGCCCGATTTCACGGTGACGCGGTGCCCCGGGCCAGCAACGGAGGCAATTCTTCTCAGCCGGCGTTCGAGATCTTCGACCACCCCTCGGTCGTTGCGGAGCTTCCTGAAGCCGGCAT
The DNA here is from genome assembly GCF_054510835.1 of Arthrobacter sp. TmT3-37. NCBI lineage: Bacteria > Bacillati > Actinomycetota > Actinomycetes > Micrococcales > Micrococcaceae > Arthrobacter > Arthrobacter sp. TmT3-37. The sequence goes on from NZ_JBTNDU010000009.1 coordinate 18,565, forward strand.
TGAGGAGCCGCAGGTCCTTTCGCATCAGCCCTCCACCCGTCGCACGATGAACTCGCAACCAGGGGCCCACCCGGTGAAGACATTCCGGGAACGCCCGGCGTTCGGGTCGCCCTGAACCGTGCAGCGGACGCCGCGGACAGTGACCTCGTCCTGCGCGCCCAGCTCAATGTCGTGCGGGCCGAAGACCCGGTACTCCTCGATGACTAGGCTGCGGTTTTGCCGACTCGGTTCCGACGTCGCTCCGTTTGGATCGATGCCGCAACCCTCGACCTCGCGGTCGGGACCAAACGTGGGCGACTCGTTGCCGTGGTCGTCCTCTTTTTCGCCCTCGTACGGGTGGACGATGATCGTCTCGCCGTTCGGATGCGGGTACATCAGTACTCCTCCCGGCCGGGAAACAGCCCGCCATAGCCGCGCGACTTCGGGAAGTGGCCCCGCGGACCGCGCGGCGCTGCAGGGGACGCGCTCGGTTCGAAGATCTGTACCATCCAGTCCTCGAAGGCGATCAGGTGCTGCTTGCCCGCCTCGAGCGTCACGGAGCGAGCCATCGAGCCGGAGGATTCCGAGAACGACTTCACGCCACGCATCGTGGGCCCATCGATGACTCCGAGGACCAGGTGCACGGCGACGTCGCGCACGTCGTCCGGATCCAGCCGCCGAGGATCCCCGACGGCGAGCGCGAGCCGTTGGTCGACGTCGGCCCAGCGCTGGCGGATCCGGCGGGAGGCGAAGCCGAGGTAGTACTCGGCGCGGGGTTTTTCGAAGGAGGCGAGGGTGCGCCACGCCTTCTCCAGATCAGTGACCTGAGCGAGATCAGTCATGGCGCACCTCCCGTCCTACTTCTTGCCCTCGGCCTCGAGCCGCTGACGTTCGGCTTCCTCAGCCTGCTTGACCCGCTCGGCCTCTGCGGCTTCTGCGTCGGCGATCGCTTTGGCTGCGGCGTCCGCTGCGGCCTTCAGCTCGGCCGCGGTGGGCACCTTGACGGTTTCGACCAGGCCGAGTCCGATGAGGCGCTTGCGCTCGGCCGGGCCGACGGCCGCGGAGAGCACGGCGCCCTTGCGGAGGTAGACCTCGCCGGTGTCCGTCTTGGCGACGATGAGGGTCGCAGTGACCCGGTGAGCTGCGGCGGGCATTAGAGCTCCGTCCCGGTGATCGTGACGCCGGCGTTGCCCTCGAGCACGACGGGGACCGTCGTGCGGCGAGCGCGCAGCATGTAGGAGTCGTTGTCGTCGTTGCGGATCGACTTGGTCTCGACACCGACGCCGCCGGTCTTGACGTAGCCGGGGCCGCCGAGGTCCTCGTCGGCCATGCCGCCGAGCTGCTCGGTGTCGAGGATCATCGGATCCGCGACAGGAGTGTGGTTGCTGGTCATCCAGGTGAGGCCCAGAGCCTGCGGCCACACGCCGCTGACGAGCGGGTTGCCGGCCTCGCGGGGCAGGAGGCCTGCCGCGTTGAGGCGGGCGACGGCCTTGGCCCACTGGGTGGGCTTGAGGACGACGACGTCGGGGTTGTAGCCCTCGTCGAGGCCGGTGACCGACGCGACGGCGAGGAGCGTGCCTTCGACGATCTTGTCGCCTGCGCCGTCTCCGACCCAGGCGCCCGGTCCGCCGGCGGCCGAGACGTTGAACTGGCGGGTGACCTTGGATGCGATGACGCCGAGGGCGGCCGAGTCGACGAACTTCACGGACTGGTTGACCAGCTTCGTGAATGCGCGGTCGACGGGGTTGATGCCGAGGCGGGCGATCGCCTCGTCGAAGACCGGGGAGTCCTGGCCCCACTTGCTGGTGCGGGCGGTCGCGAGCTCACCGCCGGTCATCTTCGTCTGCGGGTAACCGGCGCCCGGGGCGACGGCCTCGGGCTCGTCCTCGGTGAAGATGGGCTCGCCCGTCTCGTAGAGGATCGCGCCGCCGACCGCGATGAACCGGCCCTGCAGCAGGCGGTCCGCGATGTACTTCTGGTCGAGCAGGGTGCGCAGGCGCCGCGCGATGACCGAAGGGGTCTTCATCATCGTGTGGATCTCTGCGGTACTCGGGCCCGTGACCTGCACGGCCCTCGTTGGGTACTGGTACATGAGGCCTCCTAGCGGCTGAATGCGATGTCGGCGCGCGCGTTGGTCGCTCCGACGAGGGCGGGGCCGACGGCGAGGGAGGCATCGGCTGCCCCGATGGGCGCGACCTTCCCGTCCGCGGCGGGGATGACGAGGTCGCCGGCAGCGACCGTGCCGACGACTTCGAGGGACTGGACTCCGCCGGGGTACACGGTGACGTCCTCGCCGGCCTTCGCGTCGAACGCGATGACGCCGAACCAGGAGCGGCTGCCCGCGGCAGCGTGCGAGATCTGGCGATCGCCGCTGATGGCGCCCAGACGGCCGCCGACGACGTCGGTCTCCGCGCTGAACGTGACGCCGGCGCCCGGGTTGAACTTCCGGATGTGCTCCATGATCAGGCTCCCTTCTCGGTCTCGGCCGGGGCGGAGCCCCATGCCTTGCTGTAGAGGGCGTCCTCGTCGGATGCCTCGTTGATGCCACCCGAGTAGCCGCGCGCCTCGAGCGGAATCAGGTTCTTCTGGAGCGATCCGAGGGTCTCGGCCATGCCGGGATCCTTCGCGATCGCATCCACCCAGTGGTCACGCCGTGCGGGCGGGATCCGGCCGTCATTGACGGCGTCGTTGACGAGCTTCGCGCGGGCGTCCGCGACCTGCTGGTCCCGGGCTTCGCGGCCCTGCGCTGCGTCGTTGCGCAGCTGCTCGTACTGGGCTTCGTCGAGAACGACGGTGCCCGGGGCAGTCGCGGCGGCCGCGGGGGCTGCTGCAGCTGTGGTGGGGGTTTCCTGCTCTGCGAGCGCCTCGTCGACGGCGGCCAGCAGGCCGTCCTCGTCGAGGGTTGCGGTGGCAGGGATGCCGAGCCGCTCACGGAGCCCCTTGGTCAGTGCGTCCGACATGGTGTCGGTTCCTTTCTGTCGGGGGTTGGTGCTTTCCGCCGGCTCGGCCGGAGGCTTGTTGGTGGCCTTGTCGACCAGGTTGGTGAGCGCCGGCAGGGCGTGGCCGTTGGCGAGGCTCAGTCGGTCCTTGCGGACGTGGTTGGTGGGCACGAGGGGCCGGGGTGCGTCCCGGCGGCCGGCGTGGGCGAAGATCGACAGGTCGAACTTCGCGGTGGCGTTGTCCTGGTCATCGTCGGCGTCCTTGCCCTTGCGGGTCTCGACGCGGTCCGCGAGGCCGGCGGCCACGGCTTCCTCGGCCGTGTACCAGGTCTCGGCGTGCATGGCGTCGCGCCACTCGTCGGCGGTTCCGCCGGCACGCTCGGCGTAGACGCTGGCGATGGTCTGCGAGAGCTGGTCGAGGATGTCGGCGGTCTCACGCATGTCCCCGGCGTTGCCCCAGCAGATCCCGGAGGCGTCGTGGATCATCATCTCGGAGCCGAAGCCCATCACGACCTCGTCGGCGGCCTGGACGATGAACGACGCCGCGGAGGCGGCGAGTCCGTCGACGATTGCCACGACGTGCGCCTTATGCCGGCGGATGGCGTTCATGATCGCCGTGCCGTCGAACACGGACCCGCCGGGGGAGTTGACGTAGAGGTTGATGGTCTCGACGTCGAGGGCGGCGAGCTCCTTGACGAACTCGGAGGCGTTGACTCCCCACCAGCTGTCGATGACGTCGTAGATGTAGACGTCGGCGGTGGAGCCGCTCTGCGCCTCCATCCGGAACCACTTGGGGTCTTCTGCTGGCCGCGGGAGGGGGCCTGCGGTGCTGCGAGTGCGGGTCATGTTCCTGGCCACCGTTCTGCGGTCTGCCGCTGCTCGCCTGGCTGCGGTCTGGTTGGGCTGGGGGGAGGGTCCTGATCGGTTCCGGACTGGCCGGCTGTGGAGGGCAGCGCCCGCTCGGTGTCCGGGTCGCGGTCAGGGAGGCTGTACTGGTTGCGCAGGTGCGCCTCCAGCGGATCGTCCAGGCGCAGCGCGCCGACGCGCACCAGGCGTTCGATCGCGTCGGCTGTCGCCGGGTGGCGGGACCCGATCTCGTCAAACACGAGCTTCGGAGCGAGCTCGTCCGGGCCCCAGTTGGCGTCGACGAGGTCCTCGATGACGTGCTGGTTGACGACGTCGGCGATCTGCATGGCGATCGTCTGCAGGGACAGCGTGAAGAAGTCCGCGAAGGTCGATCCCAGAGCCCACGAGCCGGTCTCGGTGCCGAGGTTCAGGAAGTGCGCGAGGACCGCGCGGGCGATCTGCTCGTCGTAGTACCGGATCGGCTTCTCGGCGTCCGGAAGGGTGCCGTCAACACCCTTCATAGGTAATTTCGCTCCGTGAGGGATCGCGCCGCCCGAGTTGTCTCCCGAGCGGAGACCCTGAGCGAGGTCGAGGCCCTTGCTGAGTTCCTCTTCCTGGTATTTCTTCGCTTCCTCGCCGTTCAGCCCGGACGGGACCTCGCCGGCCTCGTAGATCGGGACGCCCATGCCGTTGCGGTCGAGGGTCTGCGCCTGTACGCGCAGCGCGCGGTCCTTGAGGAGCCAGTACTTGTATGCCGGCCGGATGACGGACTGGCCAAGCCAATTCCCGCCCTCCCGCTCGTTGACGTAGGCGACCAGGCGGCCAATCTCGATTCGCGCGTCCTTCGTGCCCGGCTTCGAGGCGTGCTGCTCGATAGCGACGAGCCCTCCGTCGGCCGCGACGTCGATCTTCGAGATGGTCCGCGGCGGCCGCCACTCCAGCTTTTTGAGGTGGGCCTTGCCGTCGCGGATGACGTACACCTGCTCGAAGAATGAGTGGCCGAACGGCAGCATCAGCAGCGCGTGGCGCAGGTGCTCGCTCCACGAGAAGCGATTCTGCGAGCGCAGCGCCTGTCGCTTGGGCTGGCCGACGATGTCCAGGCCGAGGTCGTCGGCGACGTGCTGCACGACCTCTTCGCGGGCGCCATTCGGGTCGATCCGCCACACTGTGCGGCGCACGGGGAGCGTGATGGCCCGGAGCACCGAGGTGACCTGCGCTTCCTGGCGGCGCATGCTGTCGAAGACCATGATGTTCTTCGGCCAGACGAGCTCCGGTGTTTCTTCCTCGTCAGGGGCGGCCCACCAGGGCGAGACGTTGGTGGAGTAGCCCCTGCTTGCTACCGGAACGGCCACGAGGCACTCCTTTCATCAGAAGCCCATGGTCGCGACGTCGTCAGACGAGGCCACAGAGGCTGTACGGACCGCCGCCGGAGGTGGCGGTGGGGGTAGGGGTACTTCCTCGCGGTGGCACAACAGCCAGTAGGCCGCGGTGAATGCCATGAGCGGGGATATGTCGGCCGGCGAGGCGCGATCGTCCGGGATGGACGCGCCGCCGCTGAAGATCTTCACGACCGCGGTCGCTGCGGCGACGTCGAGGACGGGTTGTGGGTTGTGGCGGACCTTGTTGTCGCGGACAGCGTCGAAGACCATGGCCCAGCCGGCGGTCAGGTCGCCTCCGGACCACTTCTCGACCGGAATTGTGAAGGTCGGATCGGCGTCGAGCTCCTCGAGGAGCGGCGAGACTGGGGATCCCTTGGATTGGCCGGTCACCGCGGTGATGCGGTGGCGGCGCTTGTCATCCATGAGCCAGTCCTTGACCCAGTCGGAGCCGAGGCGGACGGTGACGATCTCGACCTGCGCCTGGCCGTCGGCGCGGTGGCCGGCGAACGCGATGAACGTGCGCGAGCGGTCGTGTGACTGGTGGATTCCGGCCTTCACGGGGCCGATGATCCGGTCTTCCTCCGCGACTGTTGTCGCGCCGTCGGGCGTGGTCTCGATTTTGTTCTTGCCCTTGTCCCACGAGCCTGGCGGGAATGGGCCCTGCAGGGCTCCGTCAGCCCACTGGCAGAGGACCTCGGTCCGGAACACCCATTCGGGGTCCGTTCGGCACGCTGCGGCGATCGTGCGCTGCGTGAAGCCGGGGTTCCAGCCGACGGACGGGTTCGCCTGCGCCCACCCGGCCCGGTCCCACTTGTCGCAGCCGGGGGGAGCGGACCACTCGAACAGGCCGAGGGTGTCCTCGTCCTGCTCGAAGTCCTCGAGGTCGTCCTCGTCGAATTCCTCGCCGTCCTCTTCGAGGTCCTGTACGTCCAGGACGGTGGGGCCGACGGGGATGCTGTCCTCGTTGATGCCGTCCGGGTCGCCGAGCGCGAGGTGCGCCATCTTCCGGAGGTACTGGAGCACCACGGAGGTCAGGTCGCCGGCATTGGACAGGGCGAGGATGAGCGCTTCGAGCTGTGCCATGGTGGTCTTGGTGATCGCGCCCCAGGCTTCCCAGTTCTGGTGCTCGCGCAGCTCGTCGAGCATGATCAGGTTGCCGGTGAATCCGCGGCCTGCTCGGCGGTTCGCGGCTTTCACCTTGTACCGTTGCCCGGTCTTCAGCTCGAGCGCCTTCTGGCCGTTGACCTTCCGGACCCGCTTGAGCAGCTTGGAGAGCTCGTCGTCCTCCTCGACCATGTCGACGGCGCCCTGCCAGACTTCCTCGGCCGTTTCGAGGTCCTGCGCCGTTCCCATGACCAGGGGCCAGCCCCAGACGATCATGAACCACAGCGCGAGGACCTGCGAGAGGGTGCTCTTGCCGTTCTGGCGGGCGATGAGCACCACCACGGTGCGGAAGCGTAACGACCCGTCGTCGAGCAGCTCCAGCATGTGGACCAGTAGCCACTTCTGCCACGGGTACAGCTCGAGGTGCAGGACGTCGTGGGCGAAGTCGATGACGTCGTAGCCGAGTGTGCGCTTCTCCGTCTCCGGCGAGCGCGGCTCCAGTGGTCGCAGGGGCGGCGTGTAGACGCGGGGGGTCTCGCAGCCGTAGAGCGGTGGGCGCTTGGCCTTAGCCTGCGCCACGCCGAGCCCGCGCCCTCTCTTGCATGTCGGTCACGGAGCCCCCTCCCGCCTTCGCTGCGCCTCCAGCTGCTGCAGCTGGGGGATCTTCGGCGGCAGGAGCCTGTTGCACTGTGCCGGGTACGGACGCCGGGGTGATCTGCAGCTCCGCGCAGGACTTGAGGTACAGCGGGATGAGGGTGGCTGCGGTGCGCTGCAGCGCTTCCATGCTGTCGCGCTGCGCCTCGTCGATCAGCCAGGCCGTGGTCTTCAGGAGCGCGACTGGGCCGGCGTATTTCGGGGCCTTCAGGTGGCTTGCGGCGGCGATCGACGCCGCGGTGGCGTCGGCCATGTAGCCGCGCTTCCGGGCCGGCTTGACCAGGGGAGCGAAGCGATCGCCCCAAATGCGGATCTGGTTCGCCGTCTCACGCTCCACAGCGAGGGCAGGATGGGGGATCACGCGGCCTCGCGTGTCCGTGACGACCATTCCCTCGTCAGCGATGCGTTGGCGGGCTTCACGGAGCCGTGCGACGAGGGTCGCGAAGGTCTCCAGTGCGGCTCGGTCGACGCGGCCGGCGAAGTCGTTGGTGGCCACGATCTCGTGCCATACGTCTGCGACGGGCCCAGGCATGTCCTCGGGCGGGTCGATGGTGGCCTCGGTGGGGTCCTTGCTCACTGGATCTTTACCTCCCCGATCTGCATGGTGCCGCACTGAATCTGTTTGGTGGTCAGCAGCCCGCTCCGGATGCTGCCGATGGGCTGAGCGTCAACGGACGAGCGGCCGAGGTATTCGGGACGTAGCGCGGCGACCAGGCCGGAGAGGGCCCGGCGGGAGTGGTGCCAGTCGATCATCACGGCGATGTCGGCCACACTCATCGCGGGGTAGTCGGCCAGGACGTCACGGACGGCTGGCTCGGCTTCCTCCGCGAGGGTTGAGCGGTGGTAGTGGTCCCTGGCATTCGGGTCCAGCGCGCGGCGGACAGCGTTGCGGGAGGCTCCCTGCGACCGGGCGATGCCTCGGATGGACTCGCCGTCGCCGCGCAGCAGGCGGAACTTCGGGCGATCGTGCATGTGTACCTCCGGGAACAGCCGGCCCCAGCACCGGGCGCCCGGGTGCTGTGGCCTAGAAGGGCCAGTTGCCGACAGCGTTTGCGGCGGTTGCGGACGTGGCGATCATGCCAACGGCGACGACGATCGAAGCGATGAGCTTGCGCATGTTGTTCCTCCTTCCCTGAGCTGGTCGGGGTGGGGGTGGAGCCTCTGCCTGTTTCAGCCGCAGGTCTGAGGCGGTGCCCGGTGTGCGTCCGGAGTACTCCGCGAGGTCACCCTATCGACTACTGCAGGGGCGGGCGCCAGCGGATGGCCGGGACGATTAGGCCGTGCAGACGGCGATGACGGCCGGCACGCGGATCTGGTTGAGCGCTGCGGCGAGCTCGATGGCGCTCTCGTCGACGGCGTACTCCTTGAGCTTCCGAGCACCGTTGGTTTTCGCCTGGCGGACACTGATCACCTCACTGGAGGTCAAGAGGCCCGCGTCGACAAGATGCCTGCCGGCGTCGACAGTGGGAACCACCAGGCAGCGATCGTTGCCTACGCCCTCCGTAGTCTCGCGGCGGCCCTGGCGGACCCATTCTGCGAGCGCCCACGTCTTGCCGGACGCTCGGGGTCCTGTGACCACCTCGGTGGCTCGGAGTGCCTCTTGGCTCGATTCCCGATGCCAGCGCGTCATGGACGTCCGGTGGTGCCGTAGCGCCTCGGTGGCGGCTTCGAGCGCTTCAGGGTCTTCGGCGAGCGCAACTTCGAGTACTCGCTGCTCGAGCGGGTCCGCGGTGCGGTGGTGCATCGCGGGGTTGGTGACCTTTGCGACCGAGCTGCACACCGCGGAGCGCAGCTCGGCGACGTCGGCGTTGGGGATGATCGCGCCATCGATGAGCTTCACGCTGACTGGGATGTCGACGGTGCCGATGTCGATGGGCGGGCCGGCGGGCAGATCGAGGGTGATCGTCGCCTCGATTGAGGCAAGCGAATCTGAGCGGGCCATGGCGGGCTCCTTCTCTGTCTGGGGGGTCCGTTTTCCGCGCCAACATGCGGAAGTTGGGGCCCTTCTCAATTTTTCGGACCCGGGGGGAGAGGCCGGTGACGGCGGGGACCGGCCCCTGTTTTCATGGGCTGGATTTTTTCCAGCTTCACCAGTCCTCGGAGGTCACCCCGAGGTCGGTCTCGCCGATCGCGGACCATCCGGGGAAGATCTGGACGCCGTCTTCACGGTCGTGTCTGGCGAACCACTTCTTGATGCCGGCGATCGTATAGACGCGATCGGCTCGGGCTCGTTGCCTGACCCTGCGTGCGAGCTCGTCAGGGTCCTCGAGGAGCACGAACGTGTGCGTTGCTCCGATCTGAGAGCGGACGCTGTTGCGAGCCGATGAGCTGGCTCCTGAGCGAATGACGACAGCCTGCGCGTTCGGGTCGATGGCCAGCTTGGCGATCGCCTCGGTGAACTGCCGCTCGCTCTCCCACTCGCTGTCGTCGCGGTCGAACACTTTGAGGCCAGACTGCTTGGCGGCTGTGGTCTTGCCCGCGCCTGGCGGCCCGCAGAGGAGGACGACGCGTCGGCTCACCAATCTTCGGACATCACGCCGAGCCCTACCTCCTCGGAAATGCCGGCGCTCTTGTTGCAGTCGAGGTGTGCAGGCTTCCAGTTCGTGCGGTCCCATGTGAGCTGGGGGTACAGCTTGCGGGACTTCACGTGCTGGACGCTGCACGACTGAGGGTGGGGGTAGGTCAGTGAGTACTCGATACCCTGCTTGCAGATGCAGCAGGGGGTGCCCTTGCGCTGGCCCTCGGCCTTCACCCACTCGAGCGCCTCGGCTCGACGTCGGCCGGACCAGTCGGGAATGCTCACACCGTCTTGGCTCACATCGTTCTCACCTCCCGGCTAGACGAGTGGGCCGCCAACGACAAAGGCCCCGTCCGGGTGATCCGGTCGGAGCCTGCGGTGGTTGGGTGCAGAACACCACCATCCCCTAAAACGTAGGGCAGTTTGTCAAGTCCGTCAAGCTGGCCTGTTTCTGGAAGGATCGGCGTTATGGATCCCCTCATCATCACACTGACCCTTCTCGGCTCCGCACTCAGCCTGATAGGGATCGTGTGGGGAAGCCCACAGCGTGGGATGCCGCTCCATCTGGACGACGACGGAACCCCCTTCTTCAAGCCGGAGGAGCACCCACAAAACATATCCTGGTGGCAGAACTACAAGGGGATCGTTGCCAACATCCTCGGGCTTGTCCTCGTTGTGGTGGCTGCCCTCGCGCCCATCATCCTCGAGTAGTCCCAGCTGCCGGCGCTCCGTACTTGGCGGCCAGCCTGCCGGCGAGCTTGCTCTTCTTTGTGGCCCGGTGCCCGGAGACCCGGAGCCAGTCCTCGATCGGCATCTTGTGTAGCGGGTCCTCGGAGCACTCGACGATCTTCTTGCCACCGAACCCGACGACCGCCTCGAGCTGACCAGGGCACGGCGCCCGCCCACCATCGACGGTGCCGATCCACTGGTGGCAGTGCGATTCGAGGGAGCGGCGAGCGTTCGGTGGGTGCACAGCGTCCTCGATCTTCCGGCCGGCTGACCAGGTCATCCGGTACAGGCGCTCGGTGAACTCCTGATCGGGATGCGTGGCGATGTAGTCAACGTAGTAGCGAGCGAGCAGCCCAGCAAGTGCCCAGGTCCCCTCTTCGGTAAGGAAGCGGACGGGCTTGCCGTCGCGGCCGATGACATGGTCGCGGGAGATGCCTGCGATGATCGCCCACACCGCGTCTCGTGCGAGACCCATGGCTTCGCTGACGTTGAGATCGATGGGTGCCGCCGAGCCCTCGGCGCTGGATCCGGGGCGTTCGCCGTTGGACTTCTGGCGCACGGTCATGAGTGCGTCCTCGAGGTTTTCCCACCGGTCCTCGATCAGCCGAAGGTCGGAGCGCAGCTGAGCAGTGCAGTCGGCGCAGAGGTTGGAGCCGCGCTCGGTCGGCTTGTGGACGTCTCCGATGATGCAGAACTTCGGACGGTCGGCGACGTCGACGGCGACGGAGTAAGGCACGGGCTGTCCGTCGATGAGGTAGCGAGCTGTCTTCGTGAGGGCTGCTAGTAATGGGTTGGTCATGAAGTTGCTCCTTGCAGCTCGCGCTGGATCGATTCGTTGGCCCAGTCCTCCGGGCGCTTGATGCCGACGTTGATGCCGGCGGTTCGCAGGGCGGTGATCCATGCGAACTGGGCGGGAGTGGCGCGGCCGGTTTTGCTCTTGAGCTCCCAGATGATGAGGCGATGCCGGATCGGGTGTGCCAGGACGAGGTCGGGCCAGCCCGGATCAGATCGACGGCTGTCATTTGTGTGATAGACCAGCCAGCCGAGCTCCTTGGCGAGCTGCGTGATCTTGTTCTGGAACTGGGTCTCGGTCCACTGGTTGCAGTCGAAGAGTCGTTGCTCTGCTGCTGTCCTGATGGGGAAGGGTGTCATGAGGTGCGGCCTCTCCTGCCTGGTCTATTCCTGTTACGTCTGCGCTTAGGAGGTTTGGAGGATGGATCAGGTTTGGCGGGTGGCTGGTCTGGGTGACCAGACCTAACCTCACCTACCCGTCCCGTCCCGTCCCTACCCGTCCCGGACATTCCAGAAGTTGCAGACTGCTGATCTGCTGGACCTGCTGGAATCTGCGGATTTCTGTCAGGTCGTGGTGGTGGGGGTATGTCTTCGGCTTGTTTGCGCGGCTCTGGGCTGATCTGCGGGCCGGTGGTTCCGTCGCCCTGCGCTGGGCCGGAATGTCCGTTGCCCTGCGCCTGTGGTGCTGCTGGTGCCGTCTGGCCGGTGGTTCCGTTGCCTGATGGCTGTCCTGGTGGGATGGTGCGAGCCGGAGACCGTGGCGGCCTGTAACCGTTGCTCTGCGCCCACTCGTGCCCCTTGAACCATTCGATGGTCTTCGGGGAGTAGTAGGGCTTGATGGGGGCTGGCAGGAGCGGGTAGGCGGTGTCTGCAGCGGGGTCATCGGACCGGCCGGCATTGCAGGCTCCGCAGGCCACGACGTAGGTGTCTACGGTCGCGGGCTTCCCAGGCTCCCTGTGGTCATACGTTCCTGCGAGGCGTCCCTTGCGGGCAAGGAAGTTGACGACCTTGCCGCAGTAGCGGCAGGCGTCACCGTCGCGGAAGCGGACCGGGATGATCAGCGCGGGATTCGAGTTATCCGTCTTGCGCTGGCGCTCCCACTCGATCTCCTCCTTCGTCCGCATATGGATGAACTCGGGATCCTCGACCAGCTTGTAAACCGTGCGCTCCGCCCCGTCGACCTCGACGCGCTGCTCGACCCAGTAGCCGGCGAACGTGGCTACTTCTGTCAGTAGAGCGACACGGGAGGCGCCAGCCATCTGGATGGCGGTGCCTCGGGACACGACATAGTCGGTCAAGTGTGCGGTCGACTGCAGGGCGCAGCGCATCACAAAGCCGAAGACCTCGTTGAGCAGGCGCTCGTCGAAACTGTCGTGCTCGAGCGCGGCGAGCGCGATGGGGTGGTTTGCGGCGGTGTCGCCGGAGCGGAGCCAAGGCATGGGTTACGGGGTCGTCTTTCGGTCGAGGATGGCCTGCACGAGTGCGTGGCCTTCCGGATCCGCGAGCGCAGCGGTGAGGGGTGTGCAGGTTGCGCACTCGTCTCGGACGTCGGGTAGCGGGAGGCCGGCCATGGCGGCGTTGAGGTCGGCGTCGTCGGCGTCCCCGATGGGGTTAGCGCAGCCGTTGCAGCATCGCTGCACAGTGATGGTGCGCTTGGTGCCGCTCACCGCGTCGGGCGTGGAGCGCCTCACGCGACCACCCCCGCATGGCGCACTCGTAGCGCGGCCGCAATCATCTCGGCTTGGTGTAGGTTGCCTGCTTCGTCTGGGTGTTCGTAGTTGGCCTCGATCGGCTCTTCCCAGTCGCAGTCCTCACCGTCACATCCAGCAGCGTTGCGGTCCGGATCGTTTGTCGCCCAGAAGACGATGGGGTGGTCGTCGAGGACCTCCTTGATGAATAGTGCGTCGTCGAGCGCTGGCTCCGCACCGCTGGTGTGCCGGGCGCAGACCGGGAGCATCTTTCCGTTGTCCGGCGAGGACCGGTAGGCGACAGACAGGGCGTTGCAGTGTCCCCAGTCGCAGGAGAAGCTGTTGGGTCGTAGTTGGGTGACGCTCATGGTGTTGCTCCATTGCTTCCGATGTCGGCGTAGTCGGTGTCGTCGAGGTCCCACAGGGTGCCCGTGAGCATGTCGGTGACCTGGTCGTGGCCGCAGTGCCGGCACCTGGCGGCCATGAGGTTGACGAAAGGGCCTCGGCGGCCGTGGGTTGTGTCCTTCTCGTCGACGGCGCCGCACTGCTCGCATGCGAGGTCCTCGGTCGGCACGTGGAGCGGGATGGTCGTGTCAATGCGGGCCCACTCCTTCCAGGCCACCGGCACGCCGTCCCAAAGCGGCGGCAGGTCATGCCGGCCCGCTGGATCTTCGGAGTGGCCGAGGAGCAGCTCCAGCTGGCCTTCGAGCTGGGCGGTCATGCTGCTGCGCTCCTTCGCTCGTCAGCGCGGGCCGAGAGGCGAGCGCCAAGGTCGTTTCGGCCGGCCCGGTGGATGGCCTGGTCGAGCGCGCTGCGCGTCATGCCGAGGCGGGTGAGGATCTCTGCGTAGCCGGTCCCGGTCTCGAGGAGGTGCTCGAGGTCCTCCATGCGGTGCGCCCTGGTCGTGAGCTTGGTCGGGGTGATGCCCTCCGGCTTGGCGGCCGGGTCGTCGATCGTTTCGTCGTCCCATGCGAGTGGGGGAGCGAAGCCGTTGCGGCGGGCGTAGTTGCGGGCCCTGGATGCGCTCTGCCTGCTGCGCTGGTCGGAGCACGGGGCGGGCTTGTTCCACAGCTCGTCGTACAGCGCGCGGACGGCGAGCGCGGTGCGGGCGGTGACCTCGTCCTGCTGCATGACCTTGGTGGTGTTGCTGCCGGTCATGCTGATGCGGTTGCCGAGCCTGGTGATGGAGTAGCCGAGGCAGACGAGGGCCTGCAGGCGGCGGACGGTGCCGATCGCGGGTACGAGGTGTCCGGGTGCCATGAGGTCGAGTGAGGGGCGGACAGCCATGATCTTCTCGGCGGTCTCTCGTTCCACGCGGGCGCGGGGCGACAGGCCTTGGCTCGGCACCCCGTACATGAGACGGCCGAGGGTGGCGCTGCTGAGGCCGGTGAGGGTGCGCAGGCGCTTGATGCTGATGCCCTGGCGTCCGAGCTCGAAGCAGTACTCGCGGACGGGGCCGGCCTCGACCCTGCCCGAGTCGTACCGGCCATAGGCGATCTGCCGGCTGCGTACTCGCTCCGTAACGGCTTGCGCGTCGCGGCATGGTCGGCACCTGCAGGCGTCGAGGATGTACGCGGTGCGGGTGCCGTGTTCGTGGCGGGCCTGCTTGTGATGGCACTCCCGCTTCACGCCTTCCGAAGCGCGCTGCTGGGTGGCCCTTTTCGTGCGAGCCGCGATCAGGTGGTGCCTCTGGCAGGAGTGCGTCCGGAAGCCCCTGTCAGCGAGGCCTGCGGTGCGGCTCGTGACGCTGTACCCGCACTCGTGGGTGCGGGTGAAAGAGCCGCTGGGGACCCGGGCGCTCACTGGTCGCTCCCCTCGGGGTTGAGCATGAGCTGCTCGTGGGCTTCGAAGAGCTCCATGGCCTTTGCCTTCGTGTGGGCGATGAATACGGCCGGGCACCACTCGCACTGCACTACGTAAGCGCGGCCGACGAGCTTGTGGCTGGAGCGTGCATCGGCGATCGCGTCCTGGTGCCACGCCTCGAGCGTCCACTCGTCCGATGGAGCCTCTATGTATCCGGCGCCGCGGACGTCCGTCGCGTACACGGGACCGGGTGTCACCGAGGACGCGGGCAGGTTGGTCTCGCCGCCGTCCGCCCACTTCCGGCCCTTGTACTCGTCCTCGTGCTGCCCGCGCGGGTGCAACCAGTCCAAAGTGCACGTCGCGCCGCCAGGGCCCTCCGCTTTGCAGATGTCTCGATCGTTCGCTGGTGCGGTCATGGACGCCACCCGGCCTTGATCTTGTCCCGGGCGGTGAGCTCGGCCGCGATGGAGCGCGCCTGCGGGTGGGCTTTCCACCCGTCGAGGAACACGCGCGGGTATGCGGCCGTGGTCATGGTGCGCAGCTGCACGTAGTTAGTGACGTACAGGACCTCGTGGCGGTTGTACTCGTTGGCGATTGCCCACTTCTCGGCCGACGTCTTGTCCTTCGCGAAGATCAAGAGCTTGTCCGCGGGAGTGCCCGCGTGCTGGCGCAGGCGGGTGTGCATGCTATTCGCCTGCTCCGGCACGACTAAAATCGGATCGCGGCTCACTGCTTGCCGTCTTTCGGGAAGTCGTGGCCGGCACCGTTGCGGAGCGTCGAATGACCCTTCTTCATGCGGCATTGAGCGTGCGTGTGAAAGCCGAACCGCGCATGCCGCTGATCCGACCACTCTTGGCAACGTGGATCACCATTCGCCAAAATGGTCTCCGTTCGCCCCAACAGGTCGAGGGCCGTCAGGGGCTCACCGTCCTGCTCAGGTGCGTCCGGCAATGCGGCTGAGGCGTAATGCCAGTCCGCCTCCACCGAGTGGTCCCACTCGGCTGACCAGGTCCAGTGGCTCTCATTGCGACCTGAGCCCGACCCTGTTTTCACGTGCGCCTCGTCGGGGACGAGAGCGGCCAGCGCGGCGAGAGTGGAGGCTGTGAGGCGTCCGTCGCCGAGGGCTTCGAGTCTGTGGGTGATCTTGATGTCGTCGAAATCCATGGTCAGGCCTTCCTGATGGTTGAGAGTGGGACGCGGATCTGGAAGCGGCGGCGCTTCTGGTAGGGCTCGAAGTCGTTGGGGAGGCGTCGTGGCCAGAGGGTGCGGGACTGGTGCCGGTTGCGGATCGTCCAGGTGTCGAGCTCGATGCGCTTGCCCTTGATACGCACGATGGCGCTGGTGCCGACGAGCCAGCGGCACCCGTTCGCTTTCAGCCAGTGGCTGATGCGGTGACAGGCCCAGTCGCTGAGCTTCTCGGGGTCGAGAACCGGTCCTCGGATCTCGCTGGTCCAGTGATCTGTGATCCAAAGCGGCATGAGGCTGGCGAGAGCGAGCTCGCGGCCGCCGTCGAGCGCTTCGAGGATCCAGTTTGTTTCGTCGTTCGGCGGGCCATCGAAGGCGTTGGGATGCACTGTGGGTCCGCCCATCAAGGCGCCGCGAAAACCCTGCTCTTGGTCAATGACCTGGTACGTGTGCGCAGCGGGGTGGGTGACCACCACGTATCTGCCGTCTCGGGTCTCGCCTGCGACATCCCAGCGGCCGTTCAATAGGCCGAATCGGATCTGATCGTGGGGCTTGAGCGCGACGTGGTTCAGCACGGGTGCTCCTTCCTGATGTGATCGGCGACCAAGGTGGCCACCGGGTGGTTGTACGGGCAGTGCGGGCAAAGGTTCGGGTCAGGTGCCTTGCCGGCCACGGCAGCCCTCGCTCTCGTGGTCTTGGTCCTGAATGTCGAGAAGGCTGTGAATCAGGTAGTAGGAGATGAGGCTCCAGATGATGCCGCCTGCGATTGCGCCTGCGGCGAAGGCGAGCGCGGTCATGAGCGGATCCGCTCGGCGCCCCAGAGGACGTCTTCGACGGTTCTGGCGACAACGTCGCATGTGGCGCAGCGGATGGTCGCTCCGCGGCGGCCGGCCCGGGACAGGTTGTACTGGGCGGCTTCGCGGAGGGTGTCGAGGTGGTCCTCGCAAACCAGGAGGACGGAGGGACAGATTCCCTTCGGGCTGTCACCGGCGCCGTCGTGTGTGCGGATGGCCCAGACAGCCAGTCCGTGGCAAGGCTCGTGTCCGTGAGCCTTGGATGCCGGCTCGTTGCCGACGTTGCACTGAGGGTGCGCGTCGGCGAGCGCGATCGGTGTGTCGACTTCGCTGACGATGCAGATTTCTTCGCGCTTGTGCTTGATACGTGGGTACTCACGCGGCGTTGGCATCGTCGGCCTCCTCGTCGGCCGCGTCGGCCGCGTTGGCTGCGGCGGCGCGATCTTCGTTGGCCCTGCGTTGCTCGGCCCTCAGAGCGTCGTGTGCCTCGGTTTGGAGGCGTAGGCGCTCCATGGCTTCCTTCTCGATGTCGCTCCACTGGTATCCGAGGACCTCGGTGAGCGTGCGCCTGGCCGTCGCGGTGTAGTCGTAGCCGTATGGGCTGGGGCCCCAGTAGTCCGGCTTCAGGAGGTCCTCACTGTCAAGGAGCGGGACGAGAGCCTGCGCGATGACGAGCTGCTCGAGCGAGTACTTCTCCAGGGCCGCGGTTACCTCTGCTGGTTTCGCGTCCGCGGTGAGCCCAATCAGGTCTCGGGCGCCCTTGCGCTGCATGAAGTACTCCGCCGCTCGTGGCAGCTGAATCCTCTTCGCTAGGCCGACGGGCGGCGCGGTGAAGAGGTCCTCGAGGAACTGCCGGCGAACATGCCCGGCGACATTCAGGCCGGCCTCGATCCGCCCGTACTGCTCGGCCTCTGCAACCTCCTCCGCGGTCAGCTCGCGAGGTGCGCTGGCGCCCGGCAGCTCGGAGCGCAAGATCGCCCACTGAACGAGCCCGTTCTGAACGATGATGGCGCGGTGGCCAGCATTGACGTGCTGGGCGGAGGTCATGCCTTCCTCGTCGGGAGCGGGCGCGTATTCGCCGCTATATGGCCAGTGTTCGGGCCGTGGCATCGGCTCGACGCCGAGGACTTTCAGTGCCTTCCGCGTCCGCTGCGCCTGCGCTTCGTGCTTGCGCGCCTCGCGGAGCCGCCGGACCTGGTACTCCCAGTCGTACGTGCCCGTCGCGTTCAGCAGCTTCTTCGTGCCCGCCTCGTCGTCGGCGAACTCCGCGAAGACCAGGGCCTGCTCGAGAGTGATCTGGCCGTCATCCAGCTTCTCCGCGATCGGGTCGGAAACCTTCGCGAGCTTGATGCGGTCCTGCACAAGACGTGCCTTGCGGCCGGTGTTCTCCGAGATCCGCTTGGCGTTGTACCCGGGTAGCTCCAGCAGCTGCTGGTACGCGCGGGCCTCCTCCATCGGGGACAGGGCATTGCGCTGTGTGTTCTCGACGATCATGAACTCGGTCTGCGCCTCGGCGGTGGCGAGGTCCTCGCGGATCATGCACGGAGCGGTCTTGACCTTCGCGAGCTTCGCGGCCGCGAGCCTGCGGTGCCCGCCAAGGACGACGTACTTCGTCCGCGCAGTGGGGTGAGGCACGACGGTGAGAGCCTGGACGATGCCCTTGGCCTTGATCGATGCGGACAGGTCGTCGAGGTCGTGGAGGCTGCGGCGCACGTTGTGCGGGTGGGGCTCGAGCTTCGCCAAGGGGATGTCCTGCAGGTCGCTCATGACGGTCCTTCGGTCGGGGTTTTGTCGATCTGTTCTGTGGTGATGAGGGCGCAGACGAGGAGCATCACGCCGTAGTCGTGGTTTCCGCGGGCAAGCTCATCGGCTGCGCGCTGCGCCTGCAGCTGCGCTCTGACCTCGAGGACCCGGAGGCGCGCTGTCGTCCCTTCGAGGAAGCCGGCCTCGACCGCGTCGACGGGGTCGGCGGCCGCGGAGTTGCCGTCAGCTTGCACGGGGATGCCACTCGGCCTCGAGGACCAGTGCGGCGAGCGCGTAGACGACCAGGAGGTGCCGGCCGTCGAAGCTGCCCGGAGCTGCGGTGGTGGTCACGAGCAGGAGGGCGACGGCGACGAGGAGCGCCCATGCGAGCATGCGACGGCGGTGACGGACGATCGGGGTGGCGGTGCTCATAACGGGAGTCCTTCCTGCTGTCCCGCTGTGCGGGGTTCGGTGATAGCGAAGCCGGCCACGACCTGACCGTTGATGAGGATCTGGTTTGCGCCGAGGTCGACGTCGATGCGTTTGGCGGTCGTCCATTTGGTGCGGACGTACGCAGCGAGCTGCGAGCGCAGCTCGGCATTGTTGCCGTAGTGCAGTTGGGCCGGCTGCCGGTAAGGGCGATGCCCGGTTGGGTGCACGTAGGCAACTGCGCGGCGGCGAGTGCCGCTCACTGTGGTGGCCAGACGTTGTTTCGGCGGATCGTGGTGACCGCACCCTTTGCGATGTCCGCCGGAGTCGGGAAGCTGTCGGTCTCGGACGGCACTGCCTTAGCGGTGCGGGCGGCGAGCGCTGTGATGACCTGATCGGCGGCCCGGGCGTCTGCTGCGAGGTCGTCGGCTTCGCTTGCCGCCAGTTCTTCTTCCTCGCGTTGATGCTGGTCGTGCTCCCACTGGAGATCCGAGTCGCTCGACGGGGGAGTGGCCGAGGCAACTTCCATGGTGCGGTAGGTGTCGACTGCGGCGGCGATGTCGCCGAGGAGCGAGCGGCAATGAGAGACGGTGTTGGCCAGGCGCCGCTCGAGGTGCTGAGCTGCGACGTCGGTGAATCCCGTCTCGTCCAGTTCAGACAATCCGTAGACCGCCTTCTCTAGGCGCTTGATGCTGTCGTGCAATGTGGCTACCCGCCGGCGGCGAGCGCTGCCGGCGACCTGGCGGGACTTCTCGGCGCGGCGCTGCGCGTCCGGGTCCGGGCGGAAGCCGTCGGTCTCGGCGGACCAGTGGGGTTTGTCGAGGCCGTGAAAGTAGAGGTTGAAGGGGATCGACACCAGCGGCTGGGCCGATTTAGGCATAGGTGTAGCGGACATTGGCATTTCCTTCGGGTGAGGAGGGGAAGGTGTGGGTGACCGGGAGTCGCGGGTCTCAGGCACGACTCCCGGTCGGTACTCCCGGGCGGTTGGGGGTCACGCTGTGGGAGGGTCTGTGTCAGCCCGTGCGCTGGGCCTGCGAGCGCGAGGTGCGCCGATGGGATCTCTCAGTGGCGCCGAAGACGTTCGGCGGCTCGGAGATCGCAATGAGGTCGGCCGGCGTCGGGGTCGGATCTGCCTTCGGTTCAGCGGGCTGCCTCATGGATTGCACGAGCAGGTCGATCTGCTCACGGGTGAAGAGGATGGCGTTCTTCGAGCCACGTGAGCATTCGATCTCCTTCGCGCGGGCTTTCCGAATGATCGTGAACTCCTGAATAGCGGGAGCGAGCTCCTCGGCCACTTCCTTCGGAGTGAAGAACACCTTCGTCATGCCACTGCCCTTTCCTTCTGCTTGACGCGCTGTACCGCACTGGGGGACTTGTGCTCCGTGAAAAGGACACTGGTCGGGACGTGGAGAACCCGCGCTATGCGGTCAGCCAGGAGTGGGGTGCAGGACCGGCGGCGCTCGGCAAGCAGATGCGAAATGAAGCCCTTCGAGCATCCGACGTAGTCCGCCATCATGCCGAGTGAAATCCGATTCTGCTCCATCAAAGCCCGCAGTGTGCTGGAGCTGTTCAGGCGCATCCAAACTCCTCGGGTTGGTCTTCTTCTGGTCTTCAAAGTGTCCCCTAGTAGACGTCTATCTGTCAATCAGTACGGTACAAACGTAGGTCCACTGGTAGACGGGTGTCAATACCGGGGAACTACCTCTCCCGCGCGCAGTAGCAAGACACGAGCGCGATCGGGGAAACACTTAGTAGACGGTTCGGTAGTGTGAGCCTGTCCAGCAGTGGTAGACGGCTAGGTTTCCGTCCCGTTGCGCACTCCTGACAGGAACGATGAAGCTATGGCCATGCAGTCGATCAGCGAGCTACTCCGGCACGAGAAGGACGCCTCCGGGCTTTCCTACCGTGATCTGGTGGAGCGCGCCTCGAAAGCTGGCTACAGCCTCAAGTTCCAGTACCTCAATGAGCTCGTCACTGCTGGCCCGAAGAGTTGGCCGAAGAACCCGGACACGTTCCGGGCGATCGCCGCCATCCTCCGGACCAGCGAGAAAGCCGTGGTGCTTGCATACGCCGCAAGCCTCGGTCTTGACGTCGCGGACCCTACCTCCGCACTCGCTAGTCGCCTACCGGCGGGAACCGAGAAGCTGTCGCCTTCCATGCAAGACGCTCTCATCGCCGTGGTGCGAGCAGCGACCGAGGAAGAGGGTGATGGGAATGTCAGTACCGCCCCCATTACACGAGCAGGGGAGAGCCCTGCATCAAGCGACGGGACGACGCAAGACGACGTCGACCTCGCCGCATACGAGACTGGGCACGAGAGCCAGGGACGACGCCTCAGGCGGCTGCAGGACGAGGCCGCCGAGGCCGCGCAGGAGTAGCGGAGACGCGCTCCAAAATCACACCGTTGTAGTTCACCTTGCGAACCAATAAGGTCACCGGCGCTCTCTAATTTGGTGGCATGGTCTCAACCCACCCTTGGCGTGAACTGCGCGCACTGCCCCACATCACCGTGGAGTGGGTCGAACTGCCCGACGGCGTCCACGCCCGCACCAACGGCGTCGACCGGATCCTCATGGACAAGTGGTTGCTGCAGGTCGAGCGCCGGTGCGCGCTGGCCCACGAACTCCAGCACATCCGCATGGGGCACCGCGGCCACCAGAGTCTACGCATCGAGCTCATGGTCAGGGTCATCGTGGCCCGCCGGCTCATCTCACTCGAGGACTTGATTGCCGCGTACCGCTGGGCGGGGGACGACCTCTGGGAGATAGCCGACGAGCTCTGGGTCACGCCCGAGGTTCTCTGGGACCGACTCACTCACCTCGACGCAAAGGAACGCGATGCCCTCCGCGCCCTTGACTCCAGTGAGTCGAGGTGAGGCGGGGCGACATTCCGGCGACCGACGTCAGCGAAATGCCGCCCCACACGGGCGGCCCGCTGCTAAGCCAAATACCCGCTCTTCCAGTAAGACACAGATCAGGGAGCTGTATTGAAGATCAGCGTGCCCTAACTCATACGGACAGGAGACTTCCGAACGTGCAACGCGCGGCTACCTCAGCCCTCACTGACCGAGACCAGAAGATGCTGCTCATGGCCGGCGCCAACTACAAGCACCAGGGCGCCCGCGAGAACGCCATCACCAGCCTGTTCAACGTCACGCCCACGGCCTTCTACCAGCGCATCAACCAGCTGCTCGACCTCGAAGCAGCACTCGCCTGGAACCCGATGCTCGTGCAGCGGCTGCGAGCGCAGCGGGGGAGTCGTACCCGCCCACGTGTGACCCGGCTCGGGGCGCTGATCTAGTCGCCGTGATCGGGCAACAGGCGCGGTCGGTCTTACAGTGTGAAGCGGTTCTCCAGCTCGCGGATGTTCGTCACCAAATCTCGGAGCGCCAGGGAGATCAGGTCGAGCTGCAGTTCCGGAAGGTCGATCTGCCGGAGCGCGTACTGGGTGAACTCGACCTCCGTCGCGGTACCAGCATTCGCGAAGTAGTAGAGCCACACTTCCTCCAAGTTGAGTCCCTCCTCCAGCACGATCCGCGCCAGCTGGGCCCTCTGCTTGTCGGCATCCTTTGCGTTCCCTCACATTCATCTGCCATTCGACGCCATCCATGGTTTCAGGATTCCTACCGGGCGGTGGGGTGGATCCATGGGTTGCGGACTGCACTCAACCGACCTACCGGCGAGCAGGGCGGGTAGAGCGGTCGCGCCAACGCGTGCTGCGACTGGGCGCCCTCCTTTGGGTAATTGCACGCATCCGCGGTCGATGAGTGACTCGACCTCAGCCCTGCGATTAGTATCAGGCCCAGCGAACTCGCGTTCGCAGGTCTTCGATTCAGGCGGTGCTTCTTGTGCCTGGATCTCTCACATCCAGCTTGGAATACGGGGAACCCTTGTCTACGTACGGCTACCGCTTGCACCTGCTCACCCTGCACCTGGGTCGGGGGCAGACGGACATGAAATTGCATGACCTGTCCTTCGCAAACCGGAACCACGACGCTTACGAAGAGCTGTTCCTCCGACTCACCGAGATGAAAGACAAGCTCTTCCTAGGTGAAGCCACCTACCTTCGGGACCTCGACAAGGAGGCGGCACGCAAGGCAAAGCTGGACGATGAGGACGAACTGGTGCCCTACCTGATTGTCACCGACGTAACCCGAGAGCGCCGACGGATCGACGTCATCGCAGCTTATGGGAAGGAGAACGACTACGAGGATCTCCACAGTCGAGACGGGTCGCCGTCCGTGCAGATGAAGAAGAAGGCAGCAACCCGTAAGTACCAGGTGACATTTCACGTACCGTCCGTGGGTACGGAGGCCATTATGGTGTCCATAACGAAGGGCCGGTCGTACCTCGGTGAGACACTGCTACAGCGGCTCAACGTTCAGAGTCAGCGAGGCGCTGTCAGCTTTGATGGTGCCGGCACGCCGTCGGAAACGCCATGGATTCGTTGGCGGCCCGCCCCGATGTTCGACCCAGGCCGTATAGACACCATCATCAACGAAGGTGCGTCTCATGCGCTGACCTTAACAGGTAGGGGGCGCCTCCCTTCCGGAGCCCAATCCTCAGGGACGATCAAGCTCACGGAGCAAGGCATCCCAGTGTCGAGGATGTCAGACCTGATTCAGGTCATCCGGAGCTGGTGGGGGAGGAAGAAGGTAGGCTCACCCGAAGATCGAAGCAAAGAGGGAGCTCAGGAGCTTGGCGTCCTGGTCAGCGCCGACATCGACAACTTTGACTATGAAGATGGCGAGATTTCTTTCCTCGAGAACGGAAAGAAGCAGACGATCACCCCGAACACGATCGAGCGCCTGTTCATCTACCCCATCGGGGACGTATTGCCGTCCCCCGCCATCTGGCGATCAACCGTCGCAGGCAAGCTGAAGTCCATCAATACGGGCCTTCAGATCGAGCTAGACTTGACCGAGTAAGAAAATCTGGAGGCATCAATGTTAGACAGATTGATTCCAATCGAAGTCTTTCGCGGCCACTGGAAAGGCTTGTCCGACTACCGGACCACTCCGACGAAACCTGATGTAGTCGCTCGGATTTTCGTCACCGTAGTCCCGCTCGGCGCCTTCATCGCCATGATGTTCACGCATGGATCGATCTCGGCGCCAGCAGGACTGCTCAGCGGGATGGCACTGCTAGCTGGTGGTTTACTGTCTGCATTCGGTCAACTCTCATCTCTCCGGTTGAAACTCACCGATCGCGCGGACGACTTCGCGCTATCTGAGCAGGGCAATCGGGATTTCTTGGACGAGACTGCTGCTCATCTGCTCGTGGCTGCCTACATGGCCGGCGTGACGGCGATACTGCTGGTGTTGGGCATGAACTTCTCGACGGACCATGAGGGTGCGATAGTCGGATTCTTGGCGGCCCTGGCGGCGCTCACGGGCGCGCATGTGGCTGCCGTGTTCCTGCTGGCTCTACCCCGTTTGTACGTCGCGTACACCACTATCAATGGAGTGCGACTTGAACTGAGCGGGACGCACTCCAATAAGTCTTTCCGGCGTCGCTGAACCCCTTAACTGCGGATCAGTCTATAACTCGAGCAGGTCCGCGGCACTGGCGTCCGCCCCGATGGCGAGGTGCCCGTAGGTGCCGACCGTGGTGGTGATGTTCTCGTGTCCGAGGCGCGCCTGGATAACCGGGAGCGGGACGCCGGCGGCAATAAGCCAGCTCGCATGCGTGTGCCTCAAGTCGTGCGGCGTGGGCGCCTGATCAAAGAACGGCTCGACGTCACGGGCGAGCAGCAACTCCATCGCGGGCAGCCAATACACCCGCCGGAACAGATCATGCCGCAATGGGTCTCCCTTCGTGTTCTGGAAGACGAGCTCGTCCGGTCGGAGGCCGTGGAGCTGCTCGGCCACAGCCGGGGTCAGCGAGCGCTGCAGTGCGACGGTGCGCCGGCTCTTCGGGCTCTTCGGGCCGCCGAGCTCGTAGCCCTTCTCGATCTTCTTCCACGCCCTGGTCACATGGACGACGTACCGCCCGTCGTCGTACTTTCGTACGTCGCGCCGGCGGAGTGCTGTGGCCTCGCCATACCGGAGCCCGGACGCGGCAAAGAACCGGATGAGCGTGGCGTACCGCGGGTCGATCGTGTCGGCCAGCACCTCGACCTGCGGTTTGCTCAGGAAGATCGCCTCTCGCGTCCGAACAACAGACTTGGGCCCGGCGGATACCCTTGGCCACGTTCTCGGGGACGAGGCGGCCAGCGACGGCCGTCTCCAGCGACGCGGAGAGAAGTGCGTGAATGTTTTTACGGGTCTTGTCCGCCACGCTCATGCCCTCAAACCAGGACAGGACCTGCGAGCGCCGGAGCCTGTCGACGGGGATGCTGCCGAGGTGCGGGTCGATGTGGTTCTCGAGGAGGCGGCGGTAGCGGAAGCGGGTGCCAGGTTCGATGCCGCTGATGCCGGCAATGTGTTCGGCGACGACGTCGCGCACCCGTGGGGCCGTGGATCGGAGGTCGGCTGCCGCCTCGGACGCGAGCGCGAAGGACTGGCCGTTGGCGTTGAGGAAGTTCTTCAGCATCTCCGCAGCAGACGGATCATCGAAGGACTGCGAGCGCTGCTTGCGCGTCTCGGGGTCGCGCCACAGAACCTGGTGACGGGTCGATCCATCGGACCGGGTCTGGTGCTTGATGCTGGCCATAGACCGGAATAGTACGAGTCCGATCAACACTTTCGCCAACTTCATCAACACCAGCCCGGCCAATGCGCCTCTGACTAGGCGTTTTACTGTGCGCAAGAGGGGACTTGAACCCCTACGTCCGAAGACACTGGAACCTAAATCCAGCGCGTCTGCCAATTCCGCCACTCGCGCTCGGGCTGCTCCGCTGGAAGCGGCCCGTCCTTTCACTGTAACGCGAAAGCGGGCACCCTCCCGAGCCCTACCGGTCGATGCCGAGGTCCCGCCTGAGCTTCGCCACGTGGCCGGTGGCCTTGACGTTGTACTGCGCGAGGGCCACCTTCCCGTCGGGGTCGACGACCACGGTGGAACGGATGAGCCCGTCGTAGGTCTTGCCGTAGTTCTTCTTCTCACCCCAGGCGCCGTAGGCGTCCGCGACCGCGTGGTCCGCGTCGGACAGGAGGGGGAACGTGAGGGACTCCTGCTCGGCGAAGGACGCCAGCTTGGCGACAGGGTCCGGCGAGATCCCGAGCACGCGGTACCCGGCCGCGCCGAGCGAGGCGAGATTGTCACGGAAGTCGCAGGCCTGGGTGGTGCAGCCGGGCGTGGCAGCAGCGGGGTAGAAGTACACGACGACGCTGCTGCCCCGCTGCGAGGACAGGGTCACCTCGTTGCCTTCGGCGTCGTTGAGCGTAAAGTCGGGGGCACTATCACCCGCGGCGAGTCGTTGCGACATGAATACTCCTAGAGGTTCGTTACTCGGCCGGAGCGGGATGCGCCCCCCGGATCGGCCTGTCCGGCCGGCTGGGAGGAATGGACCAACCCGCCTAGCTATCATAGGTGGAAGATCCGACGCCGACGGTGGCAGCCGGTCCTGCAAGCGAGAGGAAGTGCACAGTTTTATGCCCGATCTGGATCAATGGCCCACCGGTCGCCTGCTGACCACGGCAGCCCGCCTCGTCGAGCACGCCTGGAACGAGCGCCTGGTCGACATCGGGGTGACCCATGCCGGCGTGATCGCCCTGGGGGTCCTCGCGAACCAGGGCGCGATGACGCAGGCGAGCCTGGCGCAGATCGTGCGCGTGCAGGCGCAAACCATGGGCAAGACCCTCTCCCGCCTCGAATCCCGGGGACATGTGAGCCGCGTGCGCAATGACCTCGATCGCCGCTCCCATCTGGTCTCCATCTCGCCCGACGGACGGAAGGTGCTCGATGCCGCGGACGATATCGAGCGCACCCTGGTCGCGGGCGGTGGACTCGTCTCCGACGAACTGCGGAACCACCTCCAGACGGTCATCCGGCAGCTGGGCGCTCCGCGATGGAACTGGGTGGCGCCGGATGCCGCCGTGCAGGAGGACGTGGCGCTCGGTGAGTCCGGCGCTCCGGGCCCCGCTGCGACCGTCCCCGGCTGAACTGCTCCGGAGGACGGCCGGCCACTCAGGCCCTGGATCGAAGCCCCTTGCCATCCGGCGAGGGGCTTTTTGCGCGCATCGGGAGCGCTCCGGCGAGCTGCTGCCACTACTCCTCTCCTGAGGAAAAGGGAAGGCATTGCCCGGAATCGGACATTTCGGGACGATGGGTTGCGTACTAAGCAGGCTGATGTTTTGTTGGGAACCGTGAGTGCCCAACGCCAGACGGAGAACAGCATGCAGACGACCGCCGAGCACGAGGTGTCCGACGGAGCCCCCCGACGGGACGTCGCGGGGCAGGCGACCGCCACGTATCCGGAGCGGCCCCTCGCGGCGGCCCTGCAGGACGACATCGCCCTGCGGCACATGGACATCGCGGAATCGGTGGCACGGTCCTTCGCGGCCTCCGGTCCGGAGGCGTCCGACATCCGTCAGGTGGCCTACCTCGGACTCATCAAGGCCGTGCAGCGCTTCAACCCGGCGCGGGGCGTTCCGTTCGCGTCGTTCGCCGTACCGACGATCAACGGGGAGATCAAGCGCTACCTGCGGGACTCCTGCTGGGTGGTCCGGCCGCCGCGCGAGGTCCAGGACCTCCGGACGGAGATCGCCCGGGCAGCTCCCGCCATGGCCCAGCGGCTCGGCCGCGAGGCGACTGCACGCGAACTCGGGCTGGAACTGGGCTGGTCCGAGGACAAGATCCTGGAGGCGCAGGCGTCCCATTCCAGCCTGCGCCCCGACTCGCTCGATGCGCCCTTCGAGGGGCGCAGCTGGGCCGACACGCTCGCGAGCGACTCCAACGGCATGGAACGCAGTGACGACATGATCTCCCTGCGCAGCGCGGTCAACGAGCTCGACAGCAGCGAGAAGGAACTCCTCTACCGCCGCTACTTCATGGAGCAGACGCAGCAGGGCATCGGGAACGAGCTCGGGATGTCCCAGATGCAGGTCTCGCGGACCCTCGCGCGGATCCTGGTGAAGCTGCAGAAGAGGCTTCTCGCCGCGCCGGCGGCCCCGGAGCAGCGGCCCTCGCGGTCCGGTATCGCCTAGCAGAAGCGCCGGGCAGGCGCGCCGGGGGGACGCTCCTAGGCGATGCCGTGGTCGGCGGCGGCGGCCAGGACCTGCTCCACGGTGACGGCCATCAGGGCCGGATCCGGGGTGGGGGAGAAGGTCTCGCCGACGCGGAGCGATGCATCCGTCAGGACGGTGTGGGGTCCGGGCGGTGGCCCCCAGGAGGACACCGGCGCCGGCCCGAAGAGGATGACCGACGGTCTCGCATAGGCCGACGCGAGGTGGGCCGCCCCCGTGTCCGCGGAGATGACGAGGGACGCACCCGCGATCAGTCGTGCGAAGCGGTCGAGCGGGAGCTCCCCTGCCGCGACGGACTCCTCGGGCAGCCCTGCGGCGTCGGCGACCGCGAGGGCGCGCGGACGTTCCTTCCCGCTTCCCGTGAACACCACCCGGTGACCGGCGGCGGCCAGGGAACGCGCCACCGCGGCGAACCGCTCCACGGGCCAGAGGCGGCTGCCGTAGGCCGCCCCGACATGGATGACGACGGCGTCCGGGGCGGGACTCTCGCCGTCGGGTACCCGGAGGCGGCAGTCCAGCGGATCGGCAGGGACGCCGTGCCAGCTGACGAGCGAGGCCCAGCGCTCGCGTTCGAGGGCGTCGTTGTCCCACTCGGGCCCGTCCCAGCCCGGTGAACGGTGTCCCATGCGGCGCCGCGCCCCGATCTCCTCGAGGCGTCCCCTGCTCTCCGCGCCGTTGCCGTGCAGGTTGACGGCCAGGTCGATCCGGCCGTGCTCGATCGGCAGCGGGTCGTCGAGACCGTGCGTGGGCAGCAGGTCGTCGACGGCGTCGGTGAGCGCCACGACAGGGCGGAGCCACTCCTGTGCCGCGTAGAGGATGCGGTGCTCTGGGAAGGCGCGGCGCAGTCCCCGGAGAGCCGGCACCGCGACGAGGAGGTCCCCGAGCTTCAGCGCCCGCAGGGCCAGGATCTCGGGGCGCCCATCGGGCGGCGGTGTCGTGGCGGGGACTGTCGTGGCGGGGACCGTCGTGGCGGACGCCGCAGGGGTGGCTGGTGGGTGCTGCTGCGATGCGCGCTCGGCGCTCGTGG
This sequence comes from Arthrobacter sp. TmT3-37, assembly GCF_054510835.1. Lineage (NCBI taxonomy): Bacteria > Bacillati > Actinomycetota > Actinomycetes > Micrococcales > Micrococcaceae > Arthrobacter > Arthrobacter sp. TmT3-37. Next base: position 47,298 of record NZ_JBTNDU010000009.1, read on the forward strand.
CACGGGTGCCCTCGGAAGTCATGCGAATCATCCTGCCAGAGGCAGGCGGGTGCCCGTCGTCGTCGCCCCGTCCAGGGCGCGTCCGGCGGTGCGGGGATCCCCGAGGAGAAGAAGTTCGGTGCGAAGTGTTTAGTACTGCTCCTTCCCGGGAACTAAGCCTGTATGCATACTTCGGCCGAACGATCGCGGACAGCCCCCCGGGCGGTCCTGTTCGACCGCGACGGGACCATCGTCGTGGACGTCCCGTACAACGGGGACCCGACCCTCGTGCGACCCATGCCGGGTGCCCGGGAGGTCCTCGACGGCCTCCGGTCGCGGGGGATCCCGGTCGGCGTCGTCACGAACCAGTCCGGCATAGCGCGCGGCTTCGTGACGCGCGGGCAGGTGGACGCCGTCAACGCCCGGGTGGAGGAACTGCTCGGGCCGTTCGACGTGTGGGAGGTGTGCCCGCACGGGGCGGCGGACGGATGCGCCTGCCGCAAGCCGGGGCCCGGCATGATCGTGTCGGCCAGCGAGCGCCTGGGGCTCGACCCGTCCGAGGTGGCCGTCATCGGGGACATCGGAGCGGACATGGGCGCGGCAGAGGCCGCCGGCGCACGCGCGGTGCTGGTGCCGACGGACATCACGCTCGAGGACGAGATCCGCGCGGCCCCGGCCGTCGCGGGCGACCTGGCCGGGGCCGTCGCCTCCCTCTGGGCGGGTACCCCGTGAGGCGCCGCGTCCTGGTCGCCCGCCTCGACAGCGCCGGTGACGTGCTCCTGGCCGGGCCGGCCGTCCGCGCCATCGCCGCCGGCGACCACGGCGACTCGCCGAACGACGTCGTCATGCTGTGCGGACCGCAGGGCGCGGCAGCCGCACGGCTGCTGCCCGGCGTCGTCGACGTCGTCACCTGGTCCGCGCCCTGGATCGTGGACCCCGCCCCCGACCCGACGCCCGACCTCATCGGTGAGCTCCACGACCGGATCGTGGCGCTCGGTGTCGACGAGGCCGTGATCCTGACCTCGTTCCACCAGTCGCCCCTGCCGCTCGCGCTGCTGCTCCGCCTCGCCGGGGTGCGGCGGATCGCCGGAGCATCCGTCGACTACGCGGGATCGCTCCTCGACGTGCGGCTCAAGCCGGGGGAGGACTTCCCGGAGGACCAGCCGGAGGCCGAGCGTGCCCTCGGCATCGCGGAGGCCGCGGGGTACGCCCTGGCTCCCGGCGACGACGGCCGGCTCCAGGTCACCGACCTGGTCGACGCCGCGGACCTCGTGGGCCGCGGACCCTACGTCGTCGTCCACCCGGGGGCGTCCGTGCCCGCCCGGGCCTGGCCGCCCCTGCACCACGCGGCCGCCGTCGAACTCCTCACCGCCGCCGGGTTCCGGGTGGTCGTGACCGGCGGCCCGGACGAGACGGACCTGACCTCGACCGTCGCCGGCCCGGAGGCCCTGGACCTCGGCGGCCGGACGGACCTGGCCACACTGGGCTCCGTGCTCGCCGGGGCCACCGTCGTGATCACCGGCAACACCGGCCCTGCCCACCTCGCGGCCGCCGTCGGGACACCGGTGGTGTGCCTGTTCTCGCCCGTGGTGCCCGCGATCCGCTGGGCCCCGTACCGCGTGCCCGTCGAACTGCTCGGTGACCAGGACGCGGCCTGCGCCCTCAGCCGCGCCCGCATCTGTCCCGTCCAGGGCCATCCCTGCCTGTCCAACGTCTCGCCGGAGGACGTCGTCGACGCCGTCCTCCGGCTCAGCTCCGGAATATCGTCGCTCGGCTCGCGCCGCAGCATCGGCCGCACCGACGGCCGCAGAACAACGAGGGGAAACCGATGAGGATCCTGCTATGGCACGTCCACGGAGGATGGACCGACGCCTTCGTGAGGGGCACGCACACCTACCTGCTGCCCACCACGCCCGACGGCGGAGCATGGGGGCTGGGCCGCGCCGGCCGCGACTGGCCGGCCTCCGTCGTCGAGGTGGCCCCGCACGACCTGCGGGACGCCGACATCGACGTCGTGGTGCTGCAGCGGGTCGAGGAGATCGCCGAATGCGAGCGGCTCCTCGGACGGACGCCGGGCCGGGACCTCCCCGCCGTCTTCCTCGAGCACAACACACCCCGGCGCGACATCGTCGGCACGGTGCATCCGCTGGCGGACCGCACGGACATACCGATCGTCCACGTCACGCACTTCAACGAGCTCTTCTGGGACAGCGGGATCGCGCGGACCCGGGTCATCGAGCACGGCATCGTCGATCCGGGCTACCTGTACACGGGTGAACTCGAGCAGCTCGCCGCGGTCATCAACGAACCCGTCCGGCGCGGCAGGATCACCGGCACGGACCTGCTCCCGCGGTTCGCGGGCGTGGCTCCGCTCGAGGTCTTCGGCATGGGGACGGACCGGCTCGCCGCCGCCCTCGACCTCGGTCCGGCGGAACTGCGGATCGGCGGGGACCTGGGCATGGCGGACCTGCACGCCCGGCTCGGCCGGTCGCGGGCCTACGTGCACCCGCTGCGCTGGACGTCCCTCGGACTCTCCCTCCTGGAAGCCATGCATGTCGGGCTGCCCGTGCTGGCGCTGGCGACCACGGAGGCGGCGCGCGCCGTGCCGCCCGAGGCAGGGGCGATCTCGACCAGCATCGACGACCTCGTGCGCATGGCGGCACGACTCATCGCGGACCCGGACGAGGCCCGCACACGGGGACTGGCTGCACGGGAAGCGGCACTCGCACGGTACGGGCTCGCCCGGTTCCTCGCCGACTGGGACGACGTCCTGGTGCAGGAACCGACGCGGCACCCTGTCCTGGCGGTAACAGAAAGGAAAGCGCAGTGAGGATATCGATGGTGTCTGAGCATGCAAGTCCACTCGCGGCCCTGGGGGGCGTGGACGCCGGCGGACAGAACGTGCACGTGGCCGAACTGTCCCTCGCGCTCGCCCGCCGCGGACACGAGGTCACGGTGTACACGCGCCGCGACGACCCTGCGCTGCCGGATCGCGTCCGGACCGACCCGAGGCTCGAGGTCGTGCACATCACGGCAGGCCCGGTGCGGAGCGTCCCGAAGGACATGCTCCTGCCCTACATGGGCGAGCTCGCCGACGGCATCGTGGCGGACTGGGGCACGGAACCGCCGGACATCGTGCACGGACACTTCTGGATGTCGGGACTGGCCGCCCTGAACGCCGCCGGGCAGTCGCGTGCCGCCGGCCGGCCGGTGCAGGTCCTCCAGACCTTCCATGCGCTCGGCACGGTCAAGCGCCGCCACCAGGGGGCCGAGGACACCAGCCCCTCCGAGCGGCTCATGCTGGAGACGATGGTGGGCCGCAGCGCCGACCGGATCGTCGCGACCTGCTCGGACGAGGTCTTCGAGCTCAAGGCGATGGGTGTGCCCGGCAGCCGCGTGTCGATCGCCCCCTGCGGCGTGGACCTCGAACTGTTCACCCCGCACGGACCCGTCGAGGACCGCGGGCAGCCGCACAGGATCGTCAGCGTGGGCAGGCTCGTCCCGCGCAAGGGCATGGACCTCGCCATCCGCTCCCTGCGTGAACTCGCCGTGATGGGCCGCGACGACGTCGAACTCGTCATCGTCGGTGGAGCGGGCAACTCGACCGGACTCGAGGACGACCCCGAGGCGCAGCGGCTCCGCGCGCTGGCCGTCGAACTCGGCGTCGCCGACCGGGTGGTGCTCCGGGGCCAGGTCTCCCGCGCCGAGATGCCCGCGGTCCTCCGGAGCGCCGATGCCGTCGTGTGCGCGCCGTGGTACGAGCCGTTCGGCATCGTCCCGCTCGAGGCGATGGCGTGCGGCGTCCCGGTCATCGCGGCGGCCGTCGGGGGCCTGGTGGACACCGTGGTGGACGGCAAGACCGGTCTCCATGTCCCCCCGCAGGACCCGGCGGCCATCGCCGCCGCCATCGCCGACATGGTGGGCGATCCCGAGTGGGCGCGTGAACTGGGCGACAACGGCTACCGCCGCGTGAAAGCCCGCTACTCGTGGAGCCGGATCGCCGCCGACACCGAGAAGGCCTACCAGACGGCTCTGGGCGCCGCAGCACCCGTCCAGCAGACCCCAGCGCGGCGGAGTGCCGCGCGTCGACTCGAAAGCACGGGAGGCAGGGCACTGTGACCACGCATTTCTCCGACGTATACACCGGCACGCGCACCGATCCGGCCGTACCGGCCCGGGGTGCGGGTGCTCCCGCCCCGACCGCCACGGGCACACTGGACCAGGTCCAGGTGGACTCCCGGCGCCTCGTCCTGGACCACCTGCGGGCGGTCACCCCGGCCGTGGAGTCCCTCGTCCAGAACGCGGGCACGCTCGCCGGCTGGGGCGTGGAGATGGCCGGCCGCCTGCTGGCCGGACAACGCCTCCTCGCAGCCGGCAACGGCGGCTCGGCCGCCGAGGCGCAGCACCTCACCGCGGAACTGGTGGGCCGGTTCGACGGCGAGCGCGAGCCGTTCTCGGCGATCTCCCTGCACGCCGAGAGCTCGGCCGTCACGGCCATAGCGAACGACTACGGTTTCGACCGGATGTTCGCCCGGCAGGTGAGCGCCCATGGCCGCCCCGGCGACATCCTGATGCTCCTGAGCACGAGCGGCAAGAGCCCCAACCTGCTGCACGCCGTGGAGGCCGCTAGATCGGCCGGCATCACGACCTGGGCCCTCACGGGGGTGGGCCCCAACCCGTTGACCGAGTGCGTGGACGACTACGTGGCGATCGATGCGGCGTCGGCCAATGCGCAGGAGGGCCACCTGATCGCGCTGCACGCCATCTGCCGGGCCTTCGACGCCGAGGTCCGCCGCTACCGGGAGGCCCAGCGATGAGGATCGTGGTGGTCGGGGACGTCCTGCTCGACACGGACCTCTCGGGCGGCGCCGGCCGGCTCTCACCCGACGCGCCCGTCCCCGTCGTCGACGTCGACGCGGTCCAGCGCCGTGCGGGAGGAGCGGGCCTCGTGGCCCGCATGCTGCAGGCGGACGGGCACGACGCCGTCCTGGTCACCGTCCTCGGCGAGGACGACGCCGCAGGCCTGCTGCGCGCCGAACTCGACGGCGTGACCGTTGTCGCCGGCCCCTCCGGGGCGCCCACGCCGGTGAAGACACGCGTGCGCGCCTCGGGCCAGCCCGTGGTGCGTTTCGACGAGGGCTGCGCGAAGCCACCCCTCCCGGGCTGCACGGCGGACATGCTCGCGGCGCTCGACGGCGCCGATGCGATCATCGCGGCGGACTACGGCCGCGGTCTCCTCGCCAACGACACACTGCGCGCCCGCCTCGAGGCGCTGGCCGCCTCGGTGCCCGTCGTGTGGGACCCGCATCCCGCCGGCGCGCAACCGGTCCCGGGAGTCGCCGCGGTGACGCCGAACATCGGGGAGGCACTCCGCTTCGCCGAGGTCGAGGGCTCCGGCACGCAGGCCGCCGCCGCGGCCGCCGACGTCCTGCTCCGGACCTGGGGGAGCCGGGCGGTGCTCGTCACGATGGGGGAGCACGGCGCCCTCGTGGCGGCGGCCGGCCTGCTGCCCCAGGTGGTGCCCGCACCGCGCGTCACCGCGTCCGACCCGTGCGGGGCGGGTGACCGCTTCGCGTCCGCGCTCGCCGTCGGGCTCGCAGGCGGAGCCGCGATCGACGTCGCCGCTCAGCAGGCGACCGAAGCAGCGGCACACTTCCTCGCCTCGGGAGGTGTCGGCGCGATGGGCCGCAGCCGCGAGGAGGCGCCCGAGCAGTTGCCCGTCGACGGCCTCGACGCACTCGTGGTGGCCCGCCGGACGCGGGAATCGGGTGGCACGGTGGTCGCGACCGGCGGGTGCTTCGATCTCCTGCACGCCGGCCACGCCCGCACACTCGCGGCGGCCCGACGGCTCGGGGACTGCCTGATCGTCTGCCTCAACTCCGACGAGTCGGTGCGGGGGCTGAAGGGCGAGCACCGGCCGATCATCAAGCAGGAGGACCGCGCCGAGCTGCTCGCCGCACTCGAGTGCGTCGACGCCGTGCTCGTCTTCGGTGAGTCCACACCGGAGAACGCCATCTCGCGCCTCCAGCCGGACATCTGGGTCAAGGGCGGCGACTACGCGGCGGAGGACCTCCCCGAGGCCGCCCTCGTGAGCAGTTGGGGCGGCAGGACGGTCACCGTCCCGTACATCCCGGCACGCTCCACCACCAAACTTGCAGCCGCGCTGGCACGCGTCGGCTGACGGGCTGCAGATCCGTGCCCGGCCTGATTGCGCCGGGCGCACGCAACGAAAGGAACAGCATGACTGAGAACGCAACCACCACTCCGGGGACCAGCGGCTACAACCCGGGACGGGTCCTGGTGACGGGCGGGGGCTCGGGCCTCGGCGCGGCCATCGTCCAGGGCGTCATCGCCGCCGGCGGCACCCCGGTGGTGCTCGACCGCGACATCAGCCGCGTCACGGGCGTCAAGGCCTTCGAGGTCGACGTCGCGGATCGTGCGGCCGTCGAGGCAGCCGTCCGGGAGGCCGCCGAGACGATGGACGGCCTGGACGCCGTCGTCACCGCGGCGGGCATCGACCGGTGCGGGGCGCTCGACACCGTCCCGGCCGACCAGTGGGAGAAGGTGATCGGCGTGAACCTGATGGGCACGGCCTCCACGGCCCGCGCCGCCCTGCCGTACTTGAAGGAGTCGCACGGCCGCGTGGTCACGATCGCCTCGACGCTCGGCATCAAGGCCGTGGGCGACGCGACGGCCTACTGCGCCTCCAAGTTCGGGGTGATGGGCTTCTCGCAGGCCCTCGCCGCCGAGACCGCCGGCCAGATCGGCGTCACGACGATCATCCCCGGCGGCATGAAGACGCGTTTCTTCGACGACCGCGACGAGCAGTACAAGCCGCAGGACGATTCACGCCTCAACGACCCCGAGCGGGTGGCCGAGGCGATCCTCTTCGCGCTCTCGCAGCCCAAGAGCTGCGAGATCCGCGAGATGGTCATCGCCCACGCAGAAGAAGGCTCGTGGCCCTGAGTTCGGCCACGTCCGGATAGACGACGGCGGGCTGGACGGCCGCGACGAACGAGTCATCGTGCTCGCATCGCTCGGCCGTCCAGCCCACCTGCGTGACGTCCACGCCGCACACCGGGCACCGCGTCACCCAGGAGAAGTGGACGCGGTGCAGGGTGCGTCCCATCGCCCCCGCGTTGATGACGTTGCCGATCCAGTAGACGCCGACGGTCGGCGTGCCGACGGCCTGCGCGAGGTGCCGGGGGCCGCTGTCGTTGCCGACCATCACGGCGCTGCGATCCAGGACACCGGTCAGCTCGCCCAGCGACAGCTGTCCGGCGAGCGACCTCACATCGGCCGCCGGGTCCTGCTCGAGCGCCAGGCGGACGATCTCCTCGGCCGCCGGGACGTCCGTCCCGTCACCCACGACCAGCACCTCGCAGCCGTCCGCCGCTGCGCGCACCGCGACCTCGGCGAACGACGACGACGGCCACCTCCTGCGCGGGTCGGTGGCACCCGGGTGCAGTGCGACCACGGCGCCCTCCCCGGTCAGCCGTGCCGCCCGTTCGACCTCCTCCGGCAGCACCTGGATCCTCGGTTCCAGATCGGTCGGCACCGCCCCGGCCAGGCCGACGACCTCGAGGGCGCGGAACACCTCGTGCTGGTAGTAGACGTACGGGATCGTGCGTTCCAGCCCGACGGCGTCGGGCGTCCGGGTACCGACGGTGTGCCGTGCCTGAAGGCGCAGCAGGAACGGATTGGAGTTGCGCCCGCCGCCGTGGAGCTGGACCGCCAGGTCGAAGGACCCACGGACCCCGTCGAAGAACCGCTCGACCGCGTCCGGATCCTCGGCACCGGGACGGACCCCCGGGAAGACCGGCAGCTCCAGGACCGCGGACACCGGTCCCGGCCTGCCCTCGAGCAGCGCGGCGTGACCGGGCATGCCCAGCAGCGTGATCTCGGCCTCCGGATAGCGGTTCTTGAGCGCGGCGATGGCCGGCATCGCGAACATGAGATCGCCGAGACCGCCACCCCGCAGGACGGCGATCCGCCGGATGTCCCGGAACGGGGCGAGCACGGGGCCCACCGACCTCGCCGTGTCGTGCCGTCCGCCGAAATCCGCCGTCGTGTCCTGCTGCATCGGATTCTTCCCCGTTCCTGTCCCTGCCGGCCCATGGCCGTCCGCTTCCGTGGCAGCGCGGGCGCGTGCCGGCTGTTCCCCACCTCTACACAGCGCTGCTCCCGCTGTCCATCGGCCGGTGCCGGGAAGCGCGGCCCGCCGCTGCTTCTCCCGCCACATTATGCTAAGCGTGCTGATGGATGCGCCGGGCGCAGAAATCGGCCGACGGCGTGTGTGAACACGTGGGAGCGGGGTACGGGACCACTAGCCGCGTGGTGGAACGAGCTGCGGCGGTACACGACATCAAGGAGCGCAATGTCCATCAACTCCCAGGCACACATCGTGCTTGATGTGCAGGACGACACGTCCCTCACCATCCTCGATCCCCGGGACGGCAGCGAGGTGGGGACCCTGCCCTGCGCCGTCCGCGAGCAGGTGTCCCTCGCGGTCTCGCTGGCCCGCTCCGTGCAGCCCGAATGGGCGGCCACGAGCCCGGCCGATCGCGGTGCGGCCCTGCGCCGTGCGGCCTCCGCACTGCGGGACGGCGCGCAGGAACTGGCGGAACTGAACACCCGGGAGACGGGCAAGCCGCTGGCGGATGCGCTCGGCGGCATCGAGGCCGGCATCTCCACCCTCGAGCAGTACGCGGAACTCGGGCCGGTCCACCGTGGCCTGAGCCTGCGGGGAGGGGTGACGGCCACGGACTACACCGTCGCCGAACCGCGCGGCGTCGCGGCGCTCCTGACTCCCTGGAACGACCCGGTGGCGGTTGCCGCCGGACTCATCGGCGCTGCCCTCGTGACGGGCAACACGGTACTCCACAAGCCCAGCGAACGGTGCCCGCACGTGGGTGAGCTGCTCGGGCGGCTGCTGCAGCCGGCCTTCCCGGACGGTGTCCTCACGACGTTGACCGGTGGCGCCGAGGTGGGTCAGATGATCACGATGGAGGCGGACGTGGACGTCTTCGCCCACGTCGGCTCGAGCGCCACCGGCTCCCGGATCGCCCGCGCCGCGGTCCTCACGGGCGCGCACGTGATTCGCGAGAACGGCGGCAACGACCCGCTGATCGTGGACGCCGACGTCGACCCGGTCTGGGCGGCGGGCCAGGCGGCGCTCGGAGCCTTCGCCAACGCGGGCCAGATCTGCACCTCGGTGGAGCGCATCTACGTCCATCGGGCCATCGCGGAACCCTTCCTGGCGGCCCTCACCCTCGAGGCCCGGCAGCGCAACGGGAGCGGGACCTTCCCGCCGCTCGTGGACCGGCGCATGCGCGAGTCCGTCGACGCGCAGGTCGGCGAGGCCGTCAGCCTCGGTGCGGAGTGCCTCGAGGGTGGAGTCGTGCCGGCCGGCGACGGATCGCACTACCCCGCGACGGTGCTCGCGGGCTGCACGGAGACCATGACGATCATGGCGGAGGAGACCTTCGGGCCCGTCGCGCCCGTGACCGTCGTGGACAGCTTCGACGAGGGGCTGCGCCTCGCGGCGGCGGGTCCCTACGGGCTCGCCGCATCGGTCCTCACCGGCAGCATCGCGCACGCGCAGCGGGCGATCGCCGGGCTGTCGGTCGGCACTGTCAAGGTGAATGCGGTGTTCGGCGGTGCACCCGGCGGCTCCGCGCAGCCCCGCGGCATCAGTGGGGCCGGCTTCGGCTACGGACCCGAACTGCTCGACGAATTCGCCCTCGTGAAGGTGGTCCACATCAGCGCTCCGCCGCAGGGCGGCGCCTGATGGGTGACGAGCTGCAGGACCACCCCGAGGGCGGCCGCGACGGGGCCGACCTCTCGGACGTGCGCGGACTCGCCGCATGGGTGCCCGCCGCGATCGCCGACCGTGCCCCGCACGTCACCGTGGTCGGGGACGCGATGCTCGACGGCTGGTGGAGTGGCACGATCGAACGCTTCTGCCGTGAGGCCCCCGCGCCCGTCGTGGACATCACCCGACGGGACTACGCCGCCGGCGGTGCCGCCAACACGGCGATGAATCTCGCCGCACTCGGGGCGAGGGTGCGGATGTGCGGGCTGATCGGCACGGACGACGCCGGGCGACGCCTCCGCACGATCCTGGACGACGCCGGAGTGGACACCACCGACCTCGTGCAGGACCCCCGCGTCGGCACCACCACGAAGTACCGGATCCTCGGCGGTGACCAGGTCATGCTCAGGATCGACGACACCCCCGAGCAGCTGTCCGCGGCAGCCGTCACCGCGTTCGCCGCACGGATCCCCGGCGCCGTTGCCGGGGCGGACGCCGTCGTCGTCTGCGACTACGGGTCCGGCGCCCTCGGCGAGGAGGTGCGCGCGGCGCTCGGCCGTGCGTCGAGCATCGACCCGGGGACCCTCGTGGTCGTGGACGCCCACGACACCGCGGGCTGGGCCGTGCTCGGACCGGACATCGTCACGCCCAACGCCCAGGAGGCCGCGCAGGTCCTGGCGACGCGCCTCGATCCGCGGTCCGACAGGGCCGCGACGGTGACGGAGCGGCGCCGGGAGCTCCTCGCGGCGACGAACGCGGCAGCCGTCGTCGTGACCCTCGACCGCGACGGCACGGTGCTGCTCGGGCAGGACGGCGAGGAGCACCGGACGTGGGCCAAGCCCGCGACCGAGAAGCAGGCGTCCGGCGCGGGCGACACCTTCGTCGCCAGCCTCACCGCCGCCCGCGCGGCAGGCCTGCCGCTCACCACCAGCCTGGACCTGGCCCAGGCCGCGGCCGACGTCGTCGTCCACCGGCCCGGGACCTCCGTGTGCACGACCGCAGACCTCACCGGGCACCTGCAGCAGTTCGCGGACACCGCGCTGGCCACCGCGGACCTGCTCAGGAAGGTGGAGGAGGACCGGGCCGCCGGCCGCCGCATCGTCCTGACCAACGGCTGCTTCGACGTGCTGCACCGCGGGCACACGCGCTACCTCAACCAGGCGAAGCAACTCGGCGACGTCCTCGTGGTCGCACTCAACGACGACGACGGCGTCCGTCGGCTCAAGGGTCCCGACCGGCCGATCAACCCCATCGCCGACCGGGCGGGCATCATCGCGTCCCTGAGCTGCGTCGACTACGTCACCGTGTTCGGGACGGACACGCTGGTCCCCCTGATCGAGCTGTTGAAGCCCGACGTGTACGCGAAGGGCGGCGACTACACCGCCCAGATGCTCGAGGAGACCCCGGCCGTGGAGGCCTGCGGCGGACGGGTCAGCATCCTGGACTACGTGCCGGAACGGTCCACCGCTGCCGTGGTGCGGAAGATCCGGTCCAGCCGGCTCGCGGGGGATGTGCCGTGACCAGGCGCTGGTCGGGGGAGTGGGCGATGGATGCTCCGGGAGACGATCCTGTCGTCGACGTGCTCATCCCCTCCTTCGGCCGGCCCGCGGAACTGGCCGTCACGCTGTCGGGGCTCGCCGCGCAGGAGGGTGTGCCGTTCCGCGTGATCGTGAGCGACCAGACCGAGGGAGAGGCGGAGTCCTTCCTCCAGCCTGCCGTGAGCGCGATGGTCCGGGTGCTCCGGGCGCAGGGGCGGGAAGTGCACCTCGAACGCCACCTGCCGCGCAGGGGGCTGGCGGAGCACCGGCACTACCTGCTGGATCTGGCCGGCGCTCCGTTCGTCCTGTTCCTCGACAACGATGTCTGGCTCGAGCCCGGCTCGCTGGACCGTATGTACCGGGCGCTGCGGGCGGCCGGGTGCGGATTCGTCGGATCAGCGGTCCAGGGCCTGTCCTACCTCCCGGACTCCAGGCCGCACGAGCGCTCCGGGCTGTCCCTGTGGCCGGGCGACGAGGTGTCGCCCGAGCGCATCCGCCCGGGCTCGGAGGGCTTTGCCCGCTGGCCGCTGCACAACGCCGCGAACCTGGCGCACGCCGCAGCCGAGCTCGCGATCCCGCCGGGCGAATGGCGCCTCTACCGCGTCGCCTGGGTCGGAGGATGCGTGCTGTTCGACCGCGCGGCACTCGTCGAGTGCGGGGGATTCGACTTCTGGGACCAGCTCCCACCCGGGCACGCGGGCGAGGACGTCGCCGCCCAGTGGCGCGTCATGGAACGCTACGGCGGAGCAGGCATCATCCCCTCGGGGGCCGTGCACCTCGAGGCGCCCACCACGGTGACCGACCGTGCCATAGACGCTGCCCACGTGATCCTGGGCCAGTGACGGTGCTCCCGCACCGGGAGCACGTGCAAGGGAACCGAACCGATACGAAGGAGCACACCATGGCAGATCCGAGTCCGATCGACATCCAGAAGGCACTGGGCGGCATGGACTACCCCGCCTCGAAGGAGGACCTCGTCAAGCACGCAGAGGACAAGGGGGCCGACGACGCGGTCCTCGAGACGCTCAGGAACCTTCCCGACCGCGAGTTCGACTCGCCGACGGATGTGAACAAGGAAGCATCCAAGTAGCACCCGACCGCCGGCGGTACTCCTGCAGGAGTGCCGCCGGCACCGGGCGTCCCGGAAGGACGGCATGAAGAACCAGGCATCTCCCGCAGGGCAGGGGACACGGACCGGCGGGAGCGGACCGCGGAAGGAGTCACCGGGTGGCGAGGGCCCGCTGACCGTCGTCATCGCCTTCGTGGCCAACTTCCTCGTCGCTGCTGCGAAGACGGTGGCAGCGGTCATCACCGGGTCGGCCTCGATGACCGCCGAGGCGGCCCACTCGTGGGCGGACACCGGCAACCAGATCTTCCTCCTGATCGCCGAGCGCAAGTCCAGGCGCCGACGGGACCCCTCCCATCCCCTGGGCTACGGGCGCGAGGCGTACGTCTGGTCCATGTTCGCGGCGTTCGGGCTGTTCACGGCAGGTGCCGTCGTGTCCATCACGCACGGGGTCCAGCAACTGATCGAGCCCGAGCCGGCCGCGGACTACGGCATCGCCTACATCGTCCTCGCGCTGGCCTTCGTCCTCGAGGGAGTCTCCTTCACGCAGGCCTTCCGCCAGGCGAGGAAGGCGGGCCAGGAGCGGGGCACCAGCACGCTGGAGAGCGTCTCCACGACGTCGAACCCCACCCTGCGCGCCGTCTTCGCCGAGGACTCCGCGGCGCTGATCGGGCTCGTCATCGCGTTCCTCGGGATCCTGTTGCACCAGCTCACCGGCTCTCCCGTGCCCGATGCGGTCGGCTCCATCCTGGTCGGCGTGCTGCTCGGCGTGATCGCCGTGATCCTGATCGACCGCAACCGCCGCTTCCTCGTCGGCCAGGCCGTCTCGCCGGCCCTGCTCGAGTCGGTCGCGCAGCGGTTGGGAGCCCACGACAGCATCGAGCGCGTGACCTACCTGCACCTCGAGTACGTCGGGCCGGAACGCCTGTACCTCGTCGCTGCCGTGGATCTGGTGGGAGACCGCCCGGAGCACGACGTCGCCGTCGTACTCCGCGCGGTGGAGCGCGACATCGAGGATCACGAGCGGATCGAGGAGGCCGTCCTCACGCTCTCCACGCCGGACGAGCCCACACTGCGCTTCGAGGCGGGCGCGGCCTCCTGACCTCAGACGCCGCTCGGCTCGCCCACCGCGTCGGACCGGGCGCCGGTGCTCCCGTCCTCCGACGGACCGGCGGCAGCCGGAGCGCCGGCGATGTTGACCATCCACGTGACACCGAAGCCGTCGATGCACATGCCGAAGCTGTCGCCCCAGGGCGACTGCGCCAGCGGCACGATCTCGCTGCCGCTTCCGGCGAGTGCCTCCCAGTAGCCGCGGAGTTCCGCCTCGTCGTCGCCGCTGACCGACAGCGAGTGCCCGGCGGGAGCGCTGTACTCCATGCTGTTCGGTGTATCCGCGGCCATCAGGACCTGACCCGACGGCGTCGTCAGCATGGAGTGCATGATCTTGTCCTGCTTCGCCGGGTCCTCGCTCACCTGGTACTCGGCGAACGTGCTCCGCTGCAGCTCACCGCCGAAGACGGACTGGTAGAAATCCATCGCCTGTGCGGCGGTGTCCTTGAAGTTGAGGTAGGTGTTGATCGTCGCTGCCATGGTGTCCGCCTCCTGCCGGGTGGCTTCCGCCACGCCCCTGTCATGATGCTGGAATTATTGTCCAGCACGGGCAGGGAGGGAAGGGTGCCGCTGGGCTCACGACGGTGAGGGCTCGGGACGCGGACCGATCGCTCCGGCCACCTTCTCCTCGAGCGAGGTGATCGTGGCATCGGGCAGCACGATCAGTCCGTCGAGCTCCCGACGGGCACGGCGGTAGGCGGTCTGGCGTTCCGCGGCCGTGGCGGCGTCGTCGACGGCAACCGTCACGAGCTTCCGGGCCGTGTCCAGACGCTGGCGCTCCTGCACGCTGAAGCCGCTCGCGCGGACACGCCGGGCCTCGGTCTCGGCGATCTGGAACGCGACATCGTAGGAGGTGACGGCGGATCGGTAGGCGGCGAGGTCCTCCGCCGAGACCGTCGAGGGGTCCTCGGGACGCAGGGCGTCGGCTTCGCGCTTCGCCCGGAGGAACGCCACCGTGAGCGGTTCCCGGACGTCGGTCATCATGGGGTAGTCGATGAGTTTCGCCGCATCGAGTTCGTAGGACAGCCATCTCCTGTCGACCTCGTCGTGCATGCGCTCGACGTGCTGCACGTCGCGCTCGGGGCGGCGCACAGGTTCGGATTGCCCGGCCTGCACGTGCGCGCCGTGCAGGGCGCCCGGATGCTTCAGGCGGTACAGCTCCATCTTGCGCTGGTGCCGTCGCTCGCTCGCCTCCGACCAGTGCCGCCCCCAGACGGCGAACACGCCGGACAGTGGGAAGACGAGCCACCAGTAGCTGCCTGCGAAGGACAGGATTTCGTTCACGCGTCCATCGTAGGCCCGCGCAGGGCGGGGCCGGGGGAGTCAGTCGTTCGCGTCCTCGCGGTGGGAGTGCTGCCTGCGGGCCCGTCGGAAGAACGAGACGAGGACCAGCACGCTGACGAGGAAGTGCAGGAAGGACAGGGAGGGCAGGACCGTCAGGAGGAGGATCATCACCAGCGTGAGCAGCGCCGCGACCTGCAGGAACGCGAGGTACTGCGCCGGGATCGGTCGCGGCCAGGGATGGAATTCGATGGTGGGCGGTCGATCCGCCGCGTTCCTGAACATGGTGGTCCTCCGGGAGTGGGATACCAGCCATCGTGCACGCGCCCGGAAAGCCGGTGCAACGCGCGGTGGAACCGGAGAGGGCCCTTGACGGGCGGCAGGGCGGCGTCCCGTGGGTCGACGGCAATCGCGGTGCGGGCCGCGGTGGGGACCGCCGTGGCGATGCAGCGCGTCCTTCCGCAGCCGGAAACTCCGACGGGGCTCCGGTGTGCTGCGTGCCGATCGCTGTACAGTTCCTCCAACGGCTCTCGCAGCCGGTGCCGGTCTCCTCTTTCTCCTCGCACGATGGGTCTCAGCCATGAAGGAATTCGCCACCCTCGCCCAGTTCCGCCTGTCCTCCCCGGGCGGCAACGATCTCGACCACAAGGCGGCCCTGCTCCTGTTGCTCGCGCTTCCCCGCGCCATGGGGGAGGACGGCTGGCAGAACCAGCCGTAAGGGGCGCGTCCCGGCGCGGTGGCGGTCATGCACGCCGCGGCCCGGAGGTCGAGCAGTGCGTTCCCAGCGGGCGCCGAGGTTCTTCCGCTATAAAAGACAGGGGGCTTACTGTCGGTACCGGGAGAGGTTGGTCGAGAACGATGAAGTTTCTGAGAAGGGGCACTATCGCCCTCAAGCGGTGGATCCGTGGAGTGCGGAACAACGCCGTGGTCCTCGCAGGACCCGACGAACCGCTGTACTGATCCGGCCCGTCCTGTCGAGGACGAACGCGCCCCATCGTCCGCGGAGGATGGGGCGCGTTCGTGCTGGGCAAGACAAAACCCCGCATCCCAGGCGGCGAGACCTGGAACGCGGGGTCCTGTTGTGCACCCCCCGGGACTTGAACCCGGAACCCATTGATTAAGAGTCAATTGCTCTGCCAATTGAGCTAGAGGTGCGTGGCGTTTTCCCTCCCGATTTCACCGGTTCAGGTCATCCGCAACAGCATGAAACTCTACCAGCACTTCGGCGGAAACATGAAACCGAGCCGCTCGGCCCCGATCTCAGCCGGTCCGGACGCGCAGGATCCTCGCGTTGCCGGGCTCGTTCGTCGCGACCAGCAGGGAGCCGTCGCTGCCGGCCACCACGTCCCGCAGCCGCCCGTAGGATCCGTCGAAGTGGCTCACCGGCTCGCCCGCCGTCCCGGCGACCAGGGGAACCTGCCACAGGCGCTGCCCCCGCAGGCCGCCGATGTACGCCACGTCGTCGACGATCGCCATACCGCTCGGCGAGGACGACGCCGTCGACGGCCACACCACCTGCGCATCGACGAAGCGGGAATCATGCGGCGCCCCCGTGACGTCCGGCCAGCCGTAGTCGGCCCCGGGTTCGATGAGGTTCAGCTCGTCGTCGACCTCCGGCCCGAACTCCGTGGCCCAGAGCCTGCCCGCCGAGTCCCACGCGAGCCCCTGCACATTGCGGTGGCCGACGCTGTAGACCGGGGAACCGGGCGTCGGGTTGTCGGCGGGTACCGCGCCGTCGGCCGTGATGCGGAGGATCTTGCCGCCCAGGCTCGACGGGTCCCGGGCGTTCCCGCGCACTCCCGCATCGCCCGTGCCGATGTACAGGTGGCCGTCAGGACCGAAGGCGAGCCGGCCACCGTTGTGGATGTCGCCTGCAGGGATTCCGGTCAGGACCGGTTCGGGCGCTCCGAGCCGTCCGTCGGACCATGGCAGCCGGACCACGCGGTTGTCGGCGGCCGACGTGTAGTACGCGTAGATCGCCCCGGGAACCGGACCGGGCTCGACGGCGAGACCGAGGAGGCCGCCCTCACCGCCCGCCGAGGCTGCCTCCGGGATGCTGCCGATGACCTCTCCGGCCGTGCCGTCGTAGCGTTCGATCTCTCCGGTCTCGCGTTCGGCGACGAGGAGGGCGCCGTCGTCGAGCACCACGACGGACCAGGGCAGGTCGAGGCCCGTCACGGCGTCGCCTGCGTAGGACAGGGCGGGCAGGGCCGAAGGCTGCTTCGTACCCGCGGTGGTGGACGCCCCGGCGTACACCGGTTCCTCCCCGGCCGGGTCCGAGCAGCCGGGGACGACGAGCAGGATCAGCAGGACGGCGCCGGCCGGGGAGAAGGCGCGGATGTGCGCGCGGGATGCGGCCCGGGCGGATCGCCGTGCTGCGGCTGACATGGTCCGACCCTAGGCCGGGGTGGAGGGGGTGTCCACCGATCGCCGACCGGGCGGGAGGGCGACGCCGCGACACTAGGCTGGCGCCATGACGAATTCCGCACCGGCCGCCCCTGTCCAGACCGTCCGCACCCTCAGCGTCCCGTCCGCCGAGCTGCGGGACGCACTGACCGACGCCTCGCCGGGCGTCGAGATCGTGCTCTGGGACTTCGCGACGCCGCCCGAGGACTTCGACCTGGCGGACCTCGACGCCGCCGTCCTGCCCTACACCGGGCGCGCCCATCTGGACGGCGCCCTCGATGCTGCTCCGAACCTCCGGCTCGTGCACACCCAGTCGACGGGGTACGACGGCGTCGCGGACCTCGTGGGGCCGGACGTCGCGATCGCGACGGCCGCCGGCGTGCATGCAGCGGCGACCGCAGAACTCGCGGTCGGCCTCGCCCTGGCCTCGCTGCGCGGGATCGACGACGCCGTGCGGCAGCAGGCCGAGGGACGGTGGCACAGCGCCCGCTATCCGGGCCTGGCGGACCGCCGCGTGCTCCTGGTGGGCGTCGGAGGGATCGGGGAGGAGATCCGCAAGCGGCTCGCCACCTTCGAGGCGGTGGTCACGAGGGTCGGCAGTACCGCACGCGAGGACGACCTGGGGCAGGTCCATGGCAGCGACGAGCTGGTGGACCTGGCTCCGCACCACGACGTCGTGATCGTGATCACGCCGCTCACCGATGCGACGCGGGGACTCGTGGGACGCGAGGTGCTGGCAGCCCTGCCGGACGGGGCACTCGTGGTCAACGTCGCGCGCGGCGCGGTCGTGGACACGGAGGCACTGACCCGCGAGGCCATGGCCGGGCGCCTGAAGGCCGCGCTCGACGTGGTGGATCCGGAGCCGCTACCCGAGGGCCATCCGTTGTGGAGCGCTCCCGGGGTGATCATCACTCCGCACGTCGGAGGCAACACCGGAGCCTTCCCGCCGAGGATCCTCGCGCTGCTGCGACGCCAGGTGGAACTGCTCGGCAGCGGACAGGAGCCTGTCAACCTCGTGCGGCGCGGGGCCTGGGGGCACTAGGCGGGTCACGCCATCGCGATGAAGGCGTCCATGAACGAGGTGAAGTCGATCAGGTCCTCGTCCTGCGCCAGCCGCAGGGGGGTGCCCGGGCCGATGTCGAGGACGGGAGCGGCCAGCACGCCGAATCGGAAGATCCGGCCGGTGCTCGTGCCCACCTCGTAGGAGGTGTCGTCCCACTGCAGGGCGTGGGCGAGGTTCGTCATGTTGACCTCCACGGGCACGCCGGCACCGGTGATCGCCGTCAGGTCCACCGGCGCGATCATCAGTTCCGCGGGCTTCCAGCGGTAGCCGACCACGTAGCCGACGGCCGCCGTCCCCGCATCGCGGACGCCGCGGGACTGCTGGGCCGCGAAGACGAGGTTGTAGTCGCCGTAGTTCGGGATCTGCCCGTCGAAGACACGGCGCAGGGCGTTCTTCAGTCCCTGTCCGCCGTCGAGCGGTCGGGTGGCTGCAGGAGTCTCATCGGGAGTCATATCACGCCGTTGCGGTAGGGGCTGTCGGTCGGGTCCCCGCGGGGAGTTCGTGGTGCGGCCTGGCCGTTTCCCGCCCACGAGATCCACACTGTACCGGAGCGGAATCGGGCAGCACGAGGAGTCACGCCGCACCGCGCAGGCTCTTCCACGGACTCCGCAGGAGGCTGTAACAGCGGGGTCACATGGCGAAACCCGCCTGCAACACGGGCTTAGGCTTTGACCATGACCGTGGAAACAACTCCAGACATCAAGCCAAGAAGCCGCGTCGTCACGGACGGCATCCACGCGGCACCGTCCCGCGGGATGTTGCGTGCCGTGGGCATGGGCGACGAGGATTTCGCCAAGCCCCAGATCGGCGTCGCCAGCTCCTGGAACGAGATCACCCCCTGCAACCTGTCCCTCAACCGCCTCGCGGAGGGAGCCAAGGAGGGCGTGCACGACGGCGGCGGGTTCCCCATGCAGTTCGGCACGATCTCGGTGTCCGACGGCATCTCGATGGGCCACGAGGGGATGCACTTCTCGCTCGTCTCCCGTGAGGTCATCGCGGATTCGGTGGAGACGGTGATGCAGGCCGAACGCATCGACGGCTCCGTCCTCCTCGCGGGCTGCGACAAGTCCCTGCCGGGCATGCTCATGGCTGCTGCCCGCCTCGACCTCGCCTCCGTGTTCCTGTATGCGGGGACGATCATGCCGGGCTTCGCGAAGCTCGAGGACGGCACCGAGAAGGAGGTCACCCTCATCGACGCCTTCGAGGCGGTCGGCGCCTGCGCCGCGGGCAAGATGAGCCTGAAGGACCTCGACAGCATCGAACGCGCCGTCTGCCCGGGTGAGGGCGCCTGCGGCGGGATGTACACGGCGAACACCATGGCCTGCATCGGTGAGGCCCTCGGGATGTCCCTGCCCGGCTCGGCAGCGCCGCCCTCGGTCGACCGCCGCCGCGACATGTACGCGCGGAAGTCCGGCGAGGCGGTCGTGAACCTGCTGCGCCTCGGCATCACGGCCCGCGACATCATGACGAAGAAGGCCTTCGAGAACGCCATCGCGGTCACCATGGCCTTCGGCGGCTCGACGAACGCCGTCCTCCACCTCCTGGCGATCGCCCGCGAGGCCGAGGTGGACCTCACGCTCGACGACTTCACCCGCATCGGCGACCGGATCCCGCACCTCGGCGACCTCAAGCCCTTCGGCCGCTACGTCATGTTCGACGTCGACAAGGTGGGCGGCGTGCCGGTCATCATGAAGGCGCTCCTGGACGCAGGACTGCTGCACGGCGACTGCCTGACCGTGACCGGCAAGACGCTCGCGGAGAACCTCGCGGAGATCGACCCGCCGGACCTCGACGGCAAGATCCTTCGCGCGCTCGACAACCCGCTGCACAGGACCGGTGGCATCACCATCCTGCACGGCTCCCTCGCCCCCGAGGGTGCCGTCGTCAAGAGCGCCGGCTTCGACGCCGACGTCTTCGAGGGCTCCGCCCGCGTGTTCGAGCGTGAGCAGGGCGCCCTCGACGCGCTCGATGCCGGCGAGATCCAGGCCGGTGACGTCCTCGTCATCCGCTACGAGGGGCCCAAGGGTGGCCCGGGTATGCGCGAGATGCTCGCCATCACCGGCGCCATCAAGGGTGCCGGGCTCGGCAAGGACGTCCTCCTGCTGACCGACGGCCGGTTCTCCGGAGGCACCACCGGCCTGTGCATCGGGCACGTGGCGCCCGAGGCGGTCGACGGCGGCCCCATCGCCTTCGTGCGCGACGGCGACCGGATCCGCGTCGACATCGCGGCGAAGAGCTTCGACCTCCTCGTGGACGAAGCGGAGCTCGAGCAGCGCAGGGTGGGGTGGGAGCCGCTCCCGGCCCGCTACACGAAGGGTGTCCTGGCGAAGTACGCGAAACTCGTGCACTCCGCCTCCATGGGCGCGTACACGGGCTAGGGGCGTCGCAGGCGAGGTCCGGGCCGGAGGCGATCTCCGGCCCGGGCACCGCTCGCGTTAATGTCCACTAACTGGACGCCGTGTCCATCATGTGAGACAGGAAGGGGTGCGTTTGACACCCTTTCGCGGGGGCGTGGAAACTACAGGTATGCAGCTCCAACCCGTAGTCGTCGTCCTTACCCAGCGCGTGGCCTGAAGCCCGTCCGGTAGACGACTGCAGTCACGCGCAACCCCTCGCAGAGCCCGACAAGGCTGAGGGGTTTTTTTGTCGACACACCCTGTCAGCGAGGAAGAAGCGCGCGGAAGTCCGTCCGCAGTCAGAACTGCAGCAGTGCAGCGAACGCTCCAAAGGAAGTCGAAGATGTCCAAGGGATCGCCCATCAGTCCAGCGTTGCTGGCAGCAAGGCCAGCACCTCCCGCAGCACCCGCGCGTGAGACTCCGCCCGCCGTCCCGGCGAGTGCGGTCCGCGGACCCAACCGTGTCGTGGGCCCCGTCGAGATGCTCGGCTCCGCGGCGATCGTCCGGTCGCTCGAGGAACTCGGCGTCGACGACGTCTTCGGCCTTCCCGGCGGCGCGATCCTCCCGACGTACGACCCGCTGATGGCCTCCACGAAGCTCCGGCACATCCTGGTGCGGCACGAGCAGGGCGCGGGACACGCGGCCCAGGGCTACGCCATGGTGACGGGCCGGCCGGGCGTCTGCATCGCGACCTCGGGCCCCGGGGCCACCAACCTCGTGACCGCCATCGCGGACGCCCACATGGACTCCGTTCCCATGGTGGCCATCACGGGTCAGGTCTCCAGCGCCTTCATCGGCTCCGACGCCTTCCAGGAAGCGGACATCGTCGGCATCACCATGCCGATCACCAAGCACTCCTACCTCGTCACGAACGCCCAGGACATCCCGCGCGTCCTCGCCGAGGCGTTCCACATCGCCACCACGGGACGCCCCGGCCCGGTGCTGGTCGACGTCGCCAAGGACGCCCAGCAGTCGAAGATGAGCTTCTCCTGGCCGCCGAAGGTGGACATCCCCGGCTACCGGCCGGTGGTCCGCGGGCACTCCAAGCAGGTGCGCGAGGCCGCACGCCTGATCAGCGCCTCGCAGCGCCCGGTCTTCTACGTGGGCGGCGGCGTCGTCAAGGCCCATGCCGCGGCCGAACTGAAGGAACTCGCCGAACTCGTCGGCGCGCCCGTGGTCACCACGCTGATGGCCCGCGGCGTCTTCCCCGACTCCCACGACCAGCACGTGGGCATGCCCGGCATGCACGGCTCGGTGTCGGCCGTCACGGCCCTGCAGCAGGCGGACCTCCTGATCACGCTCGGCGCACGCTTCGACGACCGCGTCACCGGCGTGCTCTCCAGCTTCGCCCCGAACGCGAAGGTCATCCACGCGGACATCGATCCCGCAGAGATCTCCAAGAACCGTACGGCGGACGTCCCGATCGTCGGCTCGGTCAAGGAGATCATCCCCGAGTTGACCGCCGCGGTCCGTGACTCGTTCGAGGCGCAGGAGCGCCCGGACATCTCGGCCTGGTGGAAGACCATCCGCCACCTGCGCGAGACCTACCCGGTGGGCTTCACCCAGCCCGACGACGGCCTGTCGGCTCCGCAGCAGGTCATCAAGCGCATCGGCGAGCTCACGGGGCCCGAGGGCGTCTTCGTCTCCGGCGTGGGCCAGCACCAGATGTGGGCGGCGCAGTTCATCCAGTACGAGCGCCCGCACGCCTGGCTCAACTCCGGCGGCCTCGGCACCATGGGGTACTCCGTGCCGGCCGCGATGGGCGCCAAGGTCGGCAACCCGGACCGCGTGGTCTGGGCGATCGACGGCGACGGCTGCTTCCAGATGACCAACCAGGAACTGGCCACCTGCGTCATCAACAACATCCCGATCAAGGTCGCGGTCATCAACAACTCGTCCCTCGGCATGGTGCGGCAGTGGCAGACCCTCTTCTACGAGGGCCGGTACTCGAACACCGACCTGAACACGGGGCACGACACCGTCCGCGTCCCCGACTTCGTGAAGCTCGCGGACGCCTACGGCTGCGTGGGCCTGCGCTGCGAGCGCGACGAGGACATCGACGCCACCATCGAGCAGGCCTTGGCGATCAACGACCGGCCCGTCGTCATCGACTTCGTGGTGAGCCGCGATTCCATGGTGTGGCCGATGGTCCCCTCCGGCGTCAGCAACGACCTCATCCAGATCGCCCGCAACATGACCCCGACCTGGGAGCAGGAGGACTGACATGGCACGACATACCCTTTCCGTGCTCGTCGAGGACGTACCCGGCGTCCTGACCCGCGTGGCCAGCCTGTTCGCTCGGCGCGCGTTCAACATCAACTCGCTTGCGGTCGGACCGACCGAGGTCGCGGGCATGTCCCGCATCACCGTTGTGGTGGAAGCCGAGGGGGACCTCCTCGAGCAGGTCACCAAGCAGCTGAACAAGCTCATCAACGTCATCAAGATCGTCGAACTGACCACCGAGCAGTCGGTGCAGCGCGACCACGTCCTGATCAAGGTCCGGGCCGACGCGGCCACGCGCCTGCAGGTGACCCAGGCCGCGGACCTGTTCCGCGCGTCCGTCGTCGACGTGGCGATCGACTCGCTGATCATCGAGGCGACGGGAACGCCCGAGAAGCTCTCGGCGCTCCTGTCCGTCCTCGAGCCCTTCGGCATCCGCGAGATCGTGCAGTCGGGCACCCTGGCGATCGGCCGCGGCGCCAAGTCGATGAGCGACCGCGCCCTGCGCAGCGCCTGACGATCCGTTCCACACCTTTCCAGCAGCACCCACCCCAAGGAGAAATACCCGTGACCGAGTTGTTCTATGACGACGATGCAGACCTTTCCATCATCCAGGGCCGCACCGTGGCCGTCATCGGCTACGGCAGCCAGGGCCACGCCCACGCGCTGAGCCTGC
This sequence comes from Arthrobacter sp. TmT3-37, assembly GCF_054510835.1. Lineage (NCBI taxonomy): Bacteria > Bacillati > Actinomycetota > Actinomycetes > Micrococcales > Micrococcaceae > Arthrobacter > Arthrobacter sp. TmT3-37. The sequence continues at coordinate 70,848 of NZ_JBTNDU010000009.1, forward strand.
GTGACTCCGGCGTCGACGTGCGCGTCGGGCTGAAGGAAGGATCCGCGTCGCGCGCCAAGGCCGAGGCCGAGGGGCTCCGGGTGCTCTCGGTCGCCGAGGCGACCGCGGAGGCCGACCTCATCATGGTGCTCACGCCCGACCAGGTGCAGCGCCATGTGTACAAGGACGACATCGCGCCGAACCTGCAGGCCGGCGACGCGCTCTTCTTCGGGCACGGCTTCAACATCCGCTACGGCTACATCCAGCCCCCGTCCGACGTCGACGTCGCCCTCGTGGCACCCAAGGGACCCGGACACATCGTCCGCCGCGAGTTCGAGGCCGGCCGCGGCGTCCCCGATCTGATCGCCGTCGAGCAGGACGCGTCCGGCACCGCACGCGACCTGGCCCTGTCCTACGCCAAGGCGATCGGCGGCACCCGCGCGGGCGTCATCGAGACGACCTTCACGGAGGAGACCGAGACCGACCTGTTCGGTGAGCAGGCCGTCCTCTGCGGAGGTGCCTCGCAGCTCATTCAGTACGGGTTCGAGACGCTGACCGAGGCCGGGTACAAGCCCGAGGTCGCGTACTTCGAGGTACTGCACGAGCTCAAGCTGATCGTCGACCTCATGGTCGAGGGCGGCATCGCCAAGCAGCGCTGGAGCGTCTCCGACACCGCCGAGTACGGCGACTACGTCTCCGGCCCGCGCGTCATCACCCCCGAGGTGAAGGAGAACATGAAGGCCGTCCTCGCGGACATCCAGAACGGTGCCTTCGCCCAGCGCTTCATCGACGACCAGGACGCCGGAGCGCCCGAGTTCACCGAGCTGCGCAAGAAGGGCGAGGACCACCCGATCGAGAGCACGGGCCGGGAGCTGCGCAAGCTCTTCTCGTGGATCAAGACGAACGACGACTACACCGAGGGGTCCGTAGCGCGCTAGCGCCCGCCCTCCCGCCGGCAGGACACGTGGTCAACGCTCAGCGACGAGCAGGTGTCCTGCCGGAGGTATGTCCGGCCCCTGAACCGGGCCGGATCCGTCCCGCTTGAACCGCCGAAATCCGCAGAAGGAACCTCCCGTGACCCCCAAGCCCGTCGTCCTCCTCGCCGAGGAACTCTCACCCGCCACCGTCGAAGCACTCGGCCCGGACTTCGAGATCCGCAGCACCGACGGAGCGGACCGCTCCCAGCTGCTGGCAGCACTCGCCGACGTCGACGCCGTCCTCGTCCGCTCGGCGACCCGGATGGACGAGGAGGCCATCCGCGCGGCACCGAGGCTGAAGGTCATCGCCCGCGCGGGAGTGGGCCTCGACAACGTCGACATCAAGGCGGCCACCCAGGCCGGCGTGATGGTCGTCAACGCACCGACGTCGAACATCATCTCCGCCGCCGAGCTCACCGTCGGGCACATCCTGAGCCTGGCCCGGAACATCCCGCAGGCCAGCGCCGCCCTGAAGGCGGGGGAGTGGAAGCGGTCGAAGTACTCGGGCACCGAGCTGTACGAGAAGAACATCGGCATCATCGGGCTCGGCCGCATCGGTGCCCTCGTGGCTGCACGCCTCCAGGGTTTCGGCACCCAGATCCTCGCGTACGACCCCTACGTCACCTCCGCGCGGGCTGCACAGCTCGGCGTCCGCCTCGTGTCCCTCGACGAACTGCTCCGCGAGGCGGACTTCGTGACGATCCACATGCCCAAGACGCCCGAGACCGTCGGGATGCTCGGCGCGGAGGCCTTCGCCCTCATGAAGGACACGGCCTACGTGGTCAACGTGGCACGCGGCGGCCTCGTCGACGAGGAAGCACTGCACACCGCACTCGAGCAGGGCCAGATCGCCGGAGCCGGCGTCGACGTCTTCGTCCAGGAGCCCAGCATCGACCTGCCGTTCTTCGCGCACGACAGCGTCGTGGTGACACCCCACCTCGGGGCGTCCACCGAGGAGGCCCAGGAGAAGGCCGGGATCTCGGTCGCCAGGTCCGTCCGCCTGGCCCTCGCGGGCGAGCTCGTGCCCGACGCCGTGAACGTCGCGGGCGGGGTGATCGATCCGGCCGTGCGTCCCGGCATCCCGCTCATGGAGAAGCTCGGCCGCATCTTCACGGCGCTGACCCATGCCTCCCTGACCCGGATCGACATCGAGGTGGCCGGCGAGATCGCCTCGCTCGACGTCAAGGCCCTCGAACTGGCCGCGCTGAAGGGCGTGTTCACCGACGTCGTCTCGGAGCAGGTCTCCTACGTGAACGCGCCCGTCCTCGCGGAGCAGCGCGGCATCACCTCCCGGCTCGTCACCACGCCCGAATCGGAGGAGTACCGCAACGTCCTCCGGCTGCGCGGGGCCCTCTCCGACGGCAGCCAGATCTCCGTGGCCGGGACGCTGACCGGACCGAAGCAGGTCGAGAAGCTCGTCGGGGTCAACGGCTACGACCTGGAGATCCCGATCAGCGACCACCTGCTGGTGCTGCTGTACACCGACCGCCCCGGCGTGATCGGAGCACTCGGGCGGCTCCTCGGAGAGCGGGACATCAACATCGCCGGCATGCAGGTGGCGCGGAACAAGGAGGGCGGCCAGGCGTTGTCCCTGCTCACCGTCGACAGCTCCGTGCCGCAGGACGTCCTCGACGCGATCCGCGCCGAGATCGGTGCCACCGTGGCCCGCGAAGTGGACCTCCAGGACTGAGGGGACCCTTCATGGCCACGCACCACCTCGCAGCCGAGCAGTCGACCGCGGTGCAGGTCCTGTCGCGGGACACGCCGCCCGTCCTCCGCATCGACCCGGGGGACCGCGTGGTCGTCGAATCACTTGACGCCTGGGGGCACCTCGAGCGGCAGCAGTCGCCGGGAGCCGTGACACCCTACCGCTTCCCGGACCGGCGCGGACATGCCCTCACCGGCCCCATCGAGGTCATCGGGGCCGAGCCGGGCGACGTGCTCGCCGTCCGTCTCGACGCGCTCGAGACCGCCGACTGGGGCTGGACGGTGACCGGGAAGCGGGACGACGCGTTCACGCGCAGCCTGGGCCTCGAGGGGACGGACCCGGCGTGGCTGCTGTGGGACCTGGACCGGGACGCCGGGACCGGGACCAACCAGTACGGGCACGTCGTCCGCCTCGCCCCGTTCCTCGGCCTGGTGGGACTGCCGCCGGCCGAGCCGGGGGACCATTCGACGACGCCGCCGCGGGCGGCGGGCGGCGGCAACATCGACTGCCGGGAACTGACGGCCGGCTCCACCCTGTTCCTGCCCGTCACGGTCCCCGGCGCGCTGCTCCACCTCGGCGACGGGCATGCGGCGCAGGGCGACGGAGAGGTGGGCGGCACGGCCATCGAGTGCGGCATGACGACCACCGTCACGGTCGACCTCGTGCGCGATGCGCCGCTGGCGACCATCCACGCGCTCACCCCGTCGGCCCGCATCACCTTCGGGTTCGATGCGGACCTCAACCGGGCGACGGCGCAGGCGCTCGGCGCCATGCTGACCTGGCTCCAGCAGTTGTACGGCCTGGAGCGGAAGGCGGCCCTGGCCCTCGCCAGCTCCGTCGTCGACCTCCGGGTCACGCAGATCGCCAACCAGACCTGGGGTGTCCACGCCGTGCTCGGGCTCGACGCCGTCGGGGTGGCCTGACGCCGCGCTTGGGCAAATCCGTGCGGGCCGGGGTAATTTCATAGGGTGACCTCCGCAGCTGACGCAAAGCCCTCGTTCTACATCACCACGGCCATCTCCTACCCCAACGGGGTGCCGCACATCGGGCACGCCTACGAGACCATCGCCGTCGACGCCATGGCGCGCTTCAAGCGCCTCGACGGCTTCGACGTCATGTACCTGACGGGCACGGACGAGCACGGTCTGAAGATGCAGCAGGCGGCGGACCGGGAGGGCATCCCGGTCCGGGACCTGGCAACGCGCAACGCGCTGGCGTTCCGGGAGATGAACGACGTCGTCGGGACCTCCTACGACCGGTTCATCCGGACCACCGACGAGGACCACTACGCCGCCGCGACCGAGATCTGGAAGCGGATGGAGGCCAACGGGGACATCTACCTCGACAAGTACGCCGGCTGGTACTCGGTGCGGGACGAGGCGTTCTGGGCCGAGGACGACACGGAGGTCCGCGAGGACGGCGTGCGGTACGCGAAGGAGACCGACACCGAGGTCACCTGGACCGAGGAGGAGAGCTACTTCTTCCGGCTCTCGGCCTACCAGCAGAAGCTCCTCGACCTGTACGCGGCGCAGCCCGAGTTCGGTGCGCCGCAGCCCCGGTTCAACGAGGTCATCTCCTTCGTGCGGCGCGGCCTGGAGGACCTCTCCATCAGCCGCACCACCTTCGACTGGGGCGTCCCGGTCCCGGGCGATCCCCGGCACGTCATGTACGTCTGGGTCGATGCGCTCACCAACTACCTGACCGGCGTCGGATTCCCCGACACCGAGTCCGAGCGCTTCCGCAGGTTCTGGCCCGCGGACGTCCATGTCATCGGCAAGGACATCTCCCGCTTCCACGCCATCTACTGGCCCGCCTTTCTGATGTCCGCAGGCATCGAGGTGCCGAAGCGCGTCATGATCCACGGCTTCCTGCACAACCGCGGGGTGAAGATGTCCAAGTCGCTCGGCAACACCGTGGCACCGGCGGACTGGGTGGATCAGTACGGCCTGGACTCCGTGCGCTTCTTCCTCCTCCGGGAGGTACCGTTCGGTGCGGACGGCTCCTACAGCCACGAGGCCGTCGTCGGACGCATGAACTCCGACCTCGCCAACAACTTCGGCAACCTGGCCCAGCGCTCGCTCTCGATGGTCGCCAAGAACTGCGGCGGCGCGGTACCGGAGCCCGGGGAGTTCGGGTCCGCCGACACCGCGATTCTCGACCAGGCCCACGCCCTGCTGGAGGCCAGCCGGGCGGCCTACGACAGGCAGGAGTTCTCCCGAGCACTCGAGGCCGTGTGGACCGTGCTCGGCGACACGAACGCGTACTTCGCCGACCAGCAGCCATGGGTTCTCCGGAAGACCGATACCGAGCGCATGAACACGGTGCTGTACGTGACCCTGGAGGTCCTGCGGGTGGTGGCGATCCTGGCCCAGCCGGTCATGCCCGGCAGCGCGGGGCGGATCCTGACAGCCCTCGGGCAGGGGACGGAGCACGACGACGCCTTGCGCCGCTTCGCAGCACTCGACCGGCGGATCGAGCCCGGGACGGACCTTCCCGCACCGTCCCCGGTCTTCCCCAAGTACGAGGAGCCGGGCGAGTCCTGAGGCGCCAGGGCCGCTGGGTCCGGGCCGGCCGGGGTCGGTCCGGCCAGGTCCGGCCAGGGATCAGGTCCGGAGGAACCGAGCTGCCGCAGTCTCCGTCATGACACGCGCCACCGTGTCCTGCTGACGCTTCGAGGCGACGAGCAGGCGCTCCAGGGCGGGCCGGTTAAGCACGGGATCCCCCGGAGCGGCGTCCGCGGACGGCGAGAGCGCGAGGAGTGTGGACCAGAGGGACTCCTTCCCCCGGAGCAGTGATTGCAGGGCCTCGAGTTCCAGCTGCGCACCGGTCGTGGCCCTGCGCCTCTGCGGGTTGAGCGGGTCCAGGTCCGCCACGACGGACATGGCCCGCGCGAGGGTCATCTTGACGACGCCAGGGCGGTGCCCGAGCGCCCGGATCAGTCTCTTCAGGAACGCACGCTCCTCGCGGATCTCGTCCCGCAGTCGGGTGAAGTCCTCCTCGTAGGGCGTCCCGGCCCAGGAGACCCGAGCGGCGCTGAACAGCCGGACGCCGTTGGTGGCGCCGACCAGGTGCAGGTCGAGATAGGGCAGAAGCGTCTCCAGATCCAGCTGATGGACCGGGATACCGACCGCGGCGCGCGTCATGGGGTGTTCCTTCCAGGATGTGTGCGGCTCATCAGCCTACGGCAGCGGGATTCAGCAGCGGAAGCGTGATGGCGACCGCCGTTCCGGCGCCCAGCCTCGATTCGACCGTGATAGTCCCATGGTGTGCCTCGAACGTCTTCCGTGCGACGGAGAGTCCCACACCGGCGCCCGGCAGCACCTGGTTGGAGTTCGCGGCCCGGTGGAACGAGTCGAAGAGGTGCGGCAGGTCGTCCGGCGGGATGCCGATCCCCGTGTCCCTGACGAGGACGACCACGTGCCCGTGCCCCGGATCGAGGGTCAGGCCGACCGCCACGCTGCCGTCCTCCTGCGTGAACTTGATCGCATTCGACAGGACGATGGCGATCGCCGCCGAGAGCTGGTCGCGGTCACCGGAGACGGTGATGGCATGGTCCGGCAGGGTGCAGTCGAGGGTGAGGCCGCCCGCCGAGGCCTCGAGCACGGCGCGGCTCGTGAGCTGGGACACGAGGTGGACGATGTCCACGGGCCCGTAGTCGGACGCGTCGGTCTCCCGGGAGGAGAGGGCCGAGATGTTCTCGATCAGCTCGCTCAGCTTCGTGGTGTTGCGTTCGACGGCGTGGAGCATGGTGCTCGCCTCCGGCGGCAGTTCCCCGCCGACGCCGTCGATGATCATCTCGAGGTATCCGGCGATCGACGCGAGCGGCGTCCTCAGCTCGTGGTTGACGGTGCCGACGAAATCGCTCTTCGCCTGGTTCAGGGCGCGCAGCTTGCGCACGGCCTGCTGCTGGCGGGAGATGAGCTGCGCCTGGATCAGGCCGTGGGCGAGGTTACCGAGGACGTGGTGCGTCAGGGCGCCCTCCACCGAGGACCAGACGAGCGGGGTCCCCTCGCGGATGATCCAGAGCAGCCCGAAGGGGGTGTCCCCTTCACCGAGGGCCGCGACGACCCCGCTGACCGTGCGCTCCCGTCCGACGGCGTCGAGGAGCCACCCGGGGGTGCGGATGTCGCCGGCCTCGGGGGCGGCGTCGGGATCCGCGGCGGGTCCGGCACGGAATCCGGCGGTGGCGGAGTCCTCCCACAGCTTCAGGGCGAGGGTGAGGGCGGAGTCCTGCTGCAGGTGCGACGGACCCGCGAGGGACGCCCTCGCCGTGCCCTCCCCGCTGCTCCAGGTGCTGCTGCGGGCTGCGACACGATCGTCGTCGAAGACCTGGAGCGCGAGGTGGTGAGCGCCGAGGGCCCGACCGACGGCGGGGAGGAACTGGTCCACCATCACCACGGGATCGTTCGTGGCCCTGATCCGGGCGGAGATGCGCCTCATGTCCTCCCGCAGTCGTGCAGAGGATGCACGCTGCTCCTGATGGCGCCGCCGTCGTGCGATGGCGGCAGTGAGCCTGTGGAGCAGCTCGGCGGGGCGGACCGGGCGGAACACGACGTCCGACACGTAGGGCGCCAGGCCGGCCGGGAGCGTCCCGCCGCCGCCCTCGGGGAGCAGGAGGATCACCGGAAGGCCGGTGAGGTGTGCATGCTCCGCGACGATGCCTCCCAGGGTGCCCGCGTAGGCCGCCGCGATGGACAGGTCCACGAGGAGCACGTCCGGGTGCATCGCCAGGACGTTCTCCAGCAGGGCCTCCGGGGAGGTGACGGTCCGGGCCGAGAGGCCCTCCGCCACGAGGTGCGCCTCGAGCTCACCGCAGTCCTGCAGGGACGGCGAGGCGATGACGGCCAGCGCTCCGTGTCCTGCTGTCTCGTCCTGCCCCACGACGTCCTTCCGACCCACTGCTGCGATCTCCCTAATATATGCCGGTGGCAGCGGGAACCGAGGACGCCGTGCGGCGTCAGTCCATCGCGAGTCCGGCGACGGGCGAGAGCCGTGCTGCCCGGCGGGCGGGGAGCACGGAGGCCAGCAGCCCCGCGGCGACCGCCACGGCGAGGACCGCTGCGATCTGGCCGACCGGCACCGACGGGCTGACCGCCGCGATCCCGCCCAGCGCCGACTGCGCCCCGAGCCAGCCGTACAGGACGCCGAGGACGGTGCCCAGGAGCGCCGCGACCCCCGCGACGAGCACCGCCTCGACCGCCAGCATCCCGCGCAGCTGGGCCCGAGTGAGGCCGAGGGAGCGGAGGAGGGAGTTCTCCCGGCGCCGCTCCAGCACGGACAGGGACAGCGTGTTGGCGACCCCGATCAGTGCGATCAGGACGGCGACGGCGAGCAGGGCCGTCACGATCAGCAGCAGCACGTCGATGATCTGGTTGTAGGCCGCCCGCTCGGCGGCTGCTCCGGTGACCTGGTACTCGGAGACCCCGGTGGCCGCCACGATCCGCGACTGGACGTCAGCTACCGTCGCGGCGTCCCGCGCGTCGTCGAGCCCGAGCCAGAAGGTCGGGCCGACGTAGGTGGACAGCGACCCCTGCACCTCCGCCGGGTCCGTTGTCCCATCGGTCCCCAGATAGGTGGACAGGGCGCCGTCCGGCGTGCCTCCGAGCGCCTCCGCGGTGGCGGTGGTGATCAGCGGGAGGAAGAACGTGGAGTCGGTGGGGGTGACGGGAAGGGTGGCAGGACCGTTCGCGCCCTCCACGGTCACGTCGCTCTGGATCCAGTCCTGGGGCGCAAGGACCATCCCGTCCGTCAGTGCGACGTCCTGTGCCCTCAGCACGTCGGCGATCGCCGCCGGATCGGCGGCATACACCAGGGCCCCGCCGTCCTCGGCGCTCGTGAGCAGCACGGGGGTCAGTTCGACGGCCGTCCGGACGCCGTCCACCTGCAGCAGAGTGGACGCGTCCACGCGCGTACCGGGCACTGCGGCCGCAGTGCCGAGTCCCGAGACCTCGAGGTCCACGGCGTAGTTCCCGTCCAGCTCGCGGTCGAACGACGTCCGGGCGGTCTGCGCACCGACCATCATCATGGTCACGAGGGTCACGCCGACCATCAGCGCCGCCGACGACGCGGTGGTCCGCGCCGGATTGCGCACGGCGTTCACGGATGCGAGGGTGCCGGCGACCCCGAGCGGGCGGGCCGACCTGCCGACGGCGGCCACGCTCACGGGGACGAAGAACGGGGCGAGGAGGATGATGCCGAGGAAGGACACGGCGCCGCCTGCCACGGCCGGCAGGATCGCGACCGACACGGCGCCGAGGAGGAGGGGCGCCGCCCCGCCACACACGGCCACCACGCCCGTGAGGAGGCGGACGCGGCCGCTCGTGCTCCCGGTGGTCGGCGGGTCCGACGGACGGAGCGCGGCCAGGGGCGCGACGCGTGTCGCGGCCCGCGCGGGCACGACCGCCGCGAGCAGCGTCATCAGGACCCCGACGCAGACGCCGATCACCGCGGCCGACGGCGGAACGGCCAGGACGGCGAAGGACCCGAAGCCCGTCCGGCGGGCGAGCCCCACGAGCACGGCCATGACGCCGACGGCGAGCAGGACGCCGAGCACCGACGAGACCAGGCCCACGAGGGCGCCCTCGGCCAGCACCGATGCCCGGACCTGACGCCGCTCGGCGCCGATGCAGCGCAACAGGGCCAGTTCACGCGTCCGCTGCGCCACCAGCACCGAGAACGTGTTCGAGATGACGAGTCCGGCGACGAGGACGGCCACGGCGGCGAAGGCGAGGAGGATCCCCGTCAGCGAGTCTCCGCCGTCCGAGAGCGCCGCGACATCCGTGAGGGTCTGTTCGGCGGCGGTCCGCACCACCAGCTCCGAGGCCCCGTCGGTCGATGACGCGGCGAGGGAAGCGGTGACGGCCGAGGCGACCGCCCCCGGATCGGCGTCGGGCGACAGCGCGAGCTGGACGGAGCGGTAGGTCGCCTCACCCTCCTTGAGCTCGCGCACCACGGAGGAAGGCGCGAGGACCTGCGCAGCCCCGGCGAGCATGGGATCCGCACTCGGTGCGGTGAGTCCCGTGACGGTGAGCGCATGGCCCGGGGAGGTGGGCGCGGCTCCGGAGTCGACGGCGAGCGTGTCGCCGGGGACGACGCCCAGACGCACTGCCGAGGCCTCGTCCAGTGCCACGTCACCCGGTCCCGAAGGGTAGGAGCCCTTCGTCACCCTCGTGGTCTCGAGCCGGTCCGGTGCCGTCGCGGTCAGGACGGCGAGCGCTGTGGCAGACCCGGTGGTGACCCGGGTGTAGGCGCGCTCGAGCCCGTGGACGACGTCCACCCCGGGGACGGACGCGAGATCCCCGACGATCCCGGCGGGCACCTCCGGGCCCTCCTGCCCGGACACCACGAGGTCGGCTTTGGCATAGGACGCGCCGATGCTCTCGCCGTGGCTCGCCCTCGTGGTGGCACCGACCATGAGGGTCGCGGCGAGGAAGGCCACGCCGAGCATCACGGCGAGGCCGACGGCGAGAAAGCGCCGTGCGTGGACGCGGACCTGCGCCAGGGCTACCTGCAGCACGCTATGCCCCCAGCTTCGCGAGTGCACCGAGGATGGCCTCGGGGGTGGACTGCTCGAGTTCGCCGACGAGCGCGCCGTCCTCGAGGAGGACCACGCGGTCGGCGTAGGAGGCCGCGACCGGGTCGTGGGTGACCATGATGATGCTCTGGCCCATCTCGCGGCAGCTCCGCCGCAGGAGGGACAGGACCTCCGCGCCCGTCGTCGAGTCGAGGTTGCCCGTCGGCTCGTCGCCGAAGATCACGTCGGGCCTCGTCAGGAGGGCGCGGGCGACGGCGACCCTCTGCTGCTGTCCGCCGGAGAGCTCGTGGGGGCGATGGGACAGCCGGTCCGCCAGTCCGAGGGAGGACGAGATCTGCTGCAGCCACGCGGTGTCCACGCTGCCACCGGCGAGGGCCACCGGCAGGGTGATGTTCTGCTCCGCGGTCAGGGTCGGCACGAGGTTGAAGGCCTGGAACACGAAGCCGACGCGCTCACGGCGCAGTCGGGTGAGCGCGGTGTCGGGCAGCCCGGTGATGTCGGTCCCGCCGATCCAGAGCCGTCCTGCATCGATGCTGTCGAGGCCGGCGAGGCAGTGCATGAGGGTCGACTTGCCGGAGCCGGACGGACCCATGATCGCCGTGAAGCGTCCCCGGTCGAAGTCGACCGAGACGTCGCGTAGTGCGTGGACGGCGGTCTCGCCGCGGCCGTAGCGCTTGGAGACGCCCCTGGCGGAGACGGCGGCTGTCGGAGCGGGGGAGCCGTCCCCGGGGGTCGCCGTCGAGCCGGCGGGATGCATGGAAGTAGTCATGCCTCCACGCTATGGACGCTCCGGGCCCTGCGGATCGGCGCCAGGCCCGGGGTTGTGGTGCAGCTCCTCATACCGGGGGATGAGCAGGACGGGCCGGGACCTACGACCGTGCCGACGGTACAGCCGCCGGTATCGCCGGCTGTACCGGAGGCACCCTGCCGTCCGGGGCGGTGTCAGGGGCGGACGATGCCCGTCTCGTAGGCCATGACGACGGCCTGGACGCGGTCCCGCGCCTCGAGCTTGGCGAGGATGTGGCCCACGTGCGTCTTCACCGTGGCCTCGGAGAGGAACAGCTTCAGGGCGATCTCCGGGTTCGAGAGCCCCTGGGCGATGAGTTCGAACACCTCGCGCTCGCGGGTCGTCAGCCGCGCCACCGCTGCCGCGTGCGCGTCCTGCGTGGCCGAGGGCAGGCGCAGGAGCGGCGCCACGTGGTCGAGCAGCCGGCGCGTGGTGGACGGGGCGATGACGGCGTCCCCCCGGTGTACGGTCCGGACCGCCTCGAGCAGTTCCTCGGGCGGGGCGTCCTTGAGCAGGAAGCCGCTCGCCCCGGCATGGATCGCGGACAGGGCGTACTCGTCGAGGTCGAAGGTCGTCAGGACCACGATGCGCGGGCCCGCGTCCCCGCCGCCGGATGGGGTGGACGCGGCCGGTGGACGGCGGAGGTGATCGGCGAGGATACGGCGCGTGGCCTCGATGCCGTCCATGCCCGGCATGCGCACATCCATCAGGACGACGTCGGCCCGCGTGGTCGCAAGGGCCCTCACCGCCTCCTCCCCGTTCGCGGCCTCGGCCACCACCTCGAGGTCGGGCTGCGAATTGATCAGCATGGCGAAGCCGCTCCGCACCAGGTGCTGGTCGTCCACGATGGCGATGCGGATCGGAGACGGGGCGTCGACGGCCGACGGGATGCCGGACGGGGCGGTGCTGCTGGCAGTGCTGTCCACGGTGGTGTCGCTCTCCTGTGCTGTCCTGGGTGGGCTGCTGGGCGGTCTCCCCAGCCTAGGCCTGGGTGTACGGGATGAATGCCTCCACGCGGTAGCCGCCCCCGGTGCGCGGCGCGGCCGAGACCGTGCCGTCGTAGAGCCGGACCCGTTCGGTCATGCCGATGATGCCCTGGCCCGCCCCAGCCGTGGCAGGATCCGGAGCGGCCCCGCGCCCGTCGTCGTCCACCGTGATGGTCAGTCCGCGCGGGCCGTACTCGAGCGACACCTCCGTGGACGTGGCCGATCCCGCGTGCTTGAGCACGTTCGTGAGCGATTCCTGCACCACCCGGTACGCGGTGAGCTCGGCTCCGAGCGGCAGGGGCCTGCGCGGCGTGCCGATGCGGCGGCAGTCGATCCGCACACCGGATCTGCGGACCGACTGGATGAGGGAGTCGATGTCGTCGAGCGTGGGGAGCGGCCGGGTGGACGCACTCTCGTCACCGCGGAGGACGCCGAGCAGCCGCCGCATCTCGCGCAGCGAACCCCGCCCGGTGTCGGCAATGGTACCGAGCGTCCGGACGGCGATTTCGGGCGCGTGCGCGCTCGCATACCGTGCGCCGTCGGCCTGCGTGATGATCACCGACAGGGAGTGCGCCACGATGTCGTGCATCTCCCGGGCGATGTGGCTGCGCTCGTCGGCCGCGGCGAGGTCGCGCTCCTGCTGCCGCTCGACCTCGAGCCGCCGGTTCCGGTCCTCGAGCGCACGGTACGTGAGCCGCCGGGACCGGGCGAGGTCGCCCATCGTCCAGGCGAGGAGCGCGAGGGACTCCACGAAGAGCAGCAGGATGAGGAACAGGGGCACCGTCGTCAGCACGGAATCGCTTCCGCTCACACCCAGCAGGTCGCCGTACCGGACGAGGCCGATCGCGGCCCCGGCGATGGCGAGGCCGAGGCCCCCGAGGCTCGCCCACCGCGGGCCGAAGGCCGCCAGGGTGTAGATCGTGACGAGGATGACGAACTGGGCGGGGACCGGTTCGATGCCGGTGACGAGCTGCAGTACGGAGACGCCCGCGATGACCGAGGCAGAGAGCACCACGCGCGAACGGCGCCACGCGAGGGGGAGCACCAGGGCCACGGACACGACGACGGTCGGGCTCATGCCCCCCACGCCGCTCGCCGCGAACGGCAGGACGAGGAAGACGAAGATCCCCAGCGCGAGCCATGCATCGATCGTCCCGGGGTGCGCTCGGACCCAGCGTGCCAGCCGCAGGTGGATGTCCATGGGGACCAACTCTAGGTGGGGCCCCGCCGTCGTACATCCGACCACGGGTGGAGCCGTCTCACCCTGCGGACGGATTGTCGCGGGTTCTGGCGCTTTCCTACGCTGGGAGCATGACTGATGCCGCGCACCACATCGACCTCGCCGTCATCCCCGGAGACGGGATCGGACCCGAAGTGACCGCCGAAGCGGTGAAGGTCCTGCTGGCGGCCGTCGGGAACGCCGTCGATGTCGCGCTGACCGAGTACGAGCTCGGCGCCGAGCACTGGCTCGCCACAGGGGAGACCCTGCCGGATGCCACCCTCGAGCGACTGCGGAGCCATGACGCCATCCTCTTCGGGGCGGTAGGGGCCGCCCCGGGCGACACCCGCATCCCCTCGGGCCTGATCGAACGGGAATTCCTGCTGAAGCTCCGCTTCTCGCTCGACCACTTCGTGAACCTGCGTCCCTCGAGGCTGTACCCGGGAGTCCCCAGCCCGCTCGCCGCCCCCGGCACCATCGATTTCGTCGTCGTCCGTGAGGGCACGGAAGGTCCCTACACGGGCAACGGCGGAACGCTGCGGGGCGGAACACCGCACGAGGTGGCCACCGAGGTCTCCCTCAACACCGCCCACGGTGTGGAGCGCGTGGTCCGGGATGCCTTCGTGCGGGCCTCGGGACGCCGGAAGAAGCTCACGCTCGTGCACAAGCACAACGTGCTCGTCTACGCGGGCCACCTCTGGAAGCGCACCGTCGAGGCGGTCGCCGCCGACTTCCCCGACGTGAGCCACGACTACCTGCACGTGGACGCGGCGATGATCTTCCTCGTCACGGATCCGTCGCGCTTCGACGTCATCGTCACCGACAACTTGTTCGGTGACATCGTCACCGACCTCGCCGCCGCCGTGTCGGGAGGGATCGGCCTCGCCGCGTCCGCGAACCTCAACATGGACCGCACCGCGCCGTCCATGTTCGAGCCCGTCCACGGATCGGCCCCGGACATCGCCGGCCGACAGGTGGCCGATCCCACGGCCGCGATCCTGTCCGCGGCCCTCCTGCTCCGGCATCTCGGCCACGACGCTCCCGCGGAGCGGATCGAGCAGGCCGTGGAGCAGGACATCGCCGCCCGTTCCGGGGCCCGCAGCACGTCGGCCGTCGGCGATGCTATTGCCGCTGCCGTGTCCTAAGGTGGTTACACATCATTAACCCAGTGCCGGAGCACTGACCACCGACGGGCGACGGCGGCCACGCCGCACGTGCAGTCCGTTCCAGCGCGGAGGAACCATGACAGCCACCGATACCCAGTTCGCCCAGCACCTGTCGACGCAGCGGGCGTCGGCCGAGGAGCGCGAGGCGGTGCTGGCGAATCCGGGCTTCGGCAATTTCTTCACCGACCACACGGCCGTCGTGGACTTCCGCGTGGACGAGTCCGGCGTCGGCGGCTGGCACGATGCACGACTCGAGCCCTACGGTCCGATCGCGCTCGATCCGGCGGCCGCCGTCCTGCACTACGGCCAGGAGATCTTCGAGGGGATGAAGGCCTACCGGCATGCCGACGGTTCGGTGTGGACGTTCCGCGCCGATGCGAATGCCGCCCGCCTCAACCGCTCCGCAGCCCGCCTGGCACTGCCCCAGCTGCCCGAGGAGCTGTTCCTCGAGTCCCTGCGCCAGCTCGTCTCGGTGGACGCCGACTGGATCCCTTCCGGGGACGGGGAGAGCCTCTACCTCCGGCCGTTCATGATCGCCACCGAGGCGTTCCTCGGGGTCCGGCCCGCCCGCGAGGTGTCCTACCGGGTCATCGCATCACCTGCGGGCAACTACTTCGGCGGCGAGGTGAAGCCGGTGGACATCTGGGTGTCGCGCAACTACGCCCGGGCCGGGCGCGGCGGAACCGGCGCAGCGAAGGCCGGTGGCAACTACGCCTCGTCGCTCGCCGCCCAGCTCGAAGCCGAGGCGCACGGCTGCAAGCAGGTGCTGTTCCTCGACCAGTTCAACGACAACGCCGTCGAGGAGCTCGGCGGCATGAACGTCTTCTTCGTCTTCCGGGACGGTTCGCTCGTCACTCCTGCCCTGTCCGGCACCATCCTGGAGGGCATCACCCGGTCCTCGATCATCCAGCTCGGACGCGACCGGGGGCTCACCGTCAGCGAACGCAGGATCACGCTCGACGAGTGGCGTGACGGCGTCGCCGGCGGCGACATCACGGAGGTCTTCGCCTGCGGTACGGCGGCCGTGATCACGCCGATCGGACAGCTCCGCGACGGCGACGAATTCATCGGTGCCGCCGGCACGCCCGCCGGAGAGGTGACCATGTCGATCCGCAGCCAGTTGCTGGGCATCCAGACCGGGACCGTCGAGGACACGCACGGCTGGCTCACGCGCCTGGTCTAGGAGCCACCGCGGGCGGCGTCCGTTCCACCCGGAAGGGGTGGGCGGGCGCCGTTCCCGTACGTCGCGGTACGACCGTCGCGGGGGAACGCGGTCCGGTTCCGTCCCCGTCCGTGCGCAGGGATCAGCGCGACGGCGCGGTCTCCGGGCCGTCGACCCCTTCGCCGACCCGCAGGTAGCGCGTGGTGGACAGGAGCGCGCCCGTCTCCTCCGCAGGCATCGGGCGGCTGAAGTAGTAGCCCTGGCCGCTCGCGCAGCCCAGTGCCCTCAGCTGGTCCGCCTGCTCCCGTGTCTCGATGCCCTCGAAGACCGCTTCGAGTCCGGCGGCCCGGATGAGCTGGAGGATCGCCGCGACGAACTCCAGCTGCCCCGCCCGGGTGTTCAGTTCGACGAGGAGCGAGCGGTCCACCTTCACCATGCTCACGGGGAGTTCCCGGAGGTAGCTGATGGAGGAGTAGCCGGTACCGAAGTCATCGATCTCGATGCCGACACCGAGCTGCTGCAGGCTCAGCAGGGAGTACATCTCCACTTCGCCCCGCGTCACGATCGCCGTCTCCGTGATCTCGACGACCAGGTTGCGGGCGGGCAGGTCGAGCTCGCGCAGCAGGGTCCGGATGTGGTCCACGAGGTCGAGCTGTTTCAGTTCGACGGCCGAGAGGTTGACGCGCAGCTGGAAGTCGTCGTCGAGGACGAAGTCCCTGCGCCACTGGGCGAGCTGCCGCAGCGAGGCGGACATCACCCATCGGTCGAGGTCGTGGATGACCCCGATCTCCTCGGCCAGGGGGATGAACGTGTCCGGCGGGATGAGTCCGCGCAGGGGGTGCTGCCATCGCACGAGGACCTCGACGCCGAGGATCCTGTTGGTCGCCAGTTCGACGACGGGCTGGTAGTGCAGCACGAGTTCGTCCGAGCTGATGGCGCCGCGCAGTTCCGTCGCCATCTGGCTGCGGAGTTGCCGGGAGTACAGCATGACGGGTTCGAAGACCTTGATGATGCTGCGGCCCTCGCGCTTCGCGGCATACATGGCGGTGTCCGCGTCCAGCAGCAGTTCCTCGGCCGTCTGGTCGGCGGTGCCGAGCCGGACGCCGATGCTCGCGCGGGAGTGGACGTAGAGGGAGTCGAGGCGGATCTGCTCGCCGAGGACCTCCAGGGCCCTCCGGGCGACCTGCATGGCGATGTCCATGGTCGCGGCCGGCAGCAGGATCGCGAACTCGTCCCCGCCGAGCCGTGCCACGAGGTCGGTCTCGCGCACCACGCTGTTGAGGCGGTTCGCCACTTCCTGGAGGACGCGATCGCCCGCGTCATGACCGAACCGGTCGTTGACGTTCTTGAAGCTGTCGAGGTCGAGGAGGAGGAGGGCCGGTGGCGGGGCGCCGTTGGCGGCCTGGGTGAGCGCCTCCTCGATGCCGTCCATGAGTGCCACACGGTTGGCGAGCCCGGTCAGGGCGTCGGACATCGCCATCTTCATCATGTCGAGGTGCGCCTGGCGGAGCATCGCCGTGCGGCTCTCGACGCGCTTCTCGAACTGCTCGTAGACCTGTTCGAGTTCCTCAGCGAGCAGGTTCACGCCGGTGATGACGGCGTCGACCTCGTCCCGTGCGCTCGACGGCTCGATGCGGCTGCTGAGTTCTCCACGGGACAGGCGGACGATGCTCTCGACCAGCATGGCCAGCCGGGGGTCCTTGTGGTCAGCGCTCATTTGTCCCAGCGTACAGTCCGGAGGCGGAGCTTCCCCGTGAGCGGAGCCCGGCGGGGCGGAAGCGGGCGCAGGGCGCGGGGACGGCGACAACCAGCCATGTCGATACCCCCGAATCGTCGCCGTCGAATCACGTGGTCCACGCCGGCCGGATGGGCGGCGTGTCCTGTGTCGCGTGTACCTGGAGCGCAGTGCCGAGGCGCGACGTGACGGGGAAAGGTTAGCACTGTGCATCGACACTTCCCGGCCGTGCGGTGGACGCCGATCCATCGAGCACCGGCCACTCGTCCCCCGCAGCAGGAAACCCCGGTCGGGGTGGGAGTAATGGGGGGAAACGCCCAGCCCGACCGGGGCCTGCGGACGAGTCTACGGCAGAAGTGTCGAGGGCACGTCCCGAGGCGGGGTCAGGAACTCCTTGACATCGCACCGGGAGCCGGTTCAGGGCCGGGACGCTCCGATGTCCCGGATCAGTGCCCGGACTGCCGATGCCCTGTCGTCGGCTCCCGACTGGAGGAAGAGCTCTTCGCTGGCCTCGAGGCTGTCCACCGCGTCACTGCTGAGGCCCTGCCCCGACAGGGCCTGGCCCAGGAGGAAGTGCGCCTCGGCGGCCGTGTGTGTCGCGAGCAGCTGTTTCCGCCCGATGATGCCGTCGAGCTGTTCGATCGCTGTCTCGAATTGTCCGGTCAGCACGAGCCACTGCGCCCTCGTCAGGCCCAGTTCCAATCGGTCCCGTTCCGTCCCCCCGACGATCGAGCTGGCAAGTTCCGCCCGCTCGATGCATTCCAGTGTCTCCGGCTCGATCACGCCGGCTGTCAGTCGGAGCGAGGCTGAAGCCCGGTTGAACCGAGCCCAGAGGTCCAGGTCATTCGTGGGGGAGAGGCTCTTCGCCGCGAGCTGGTGATAGCTCACGCCATCCGTGATCCGCTTCAGAAGGAAGGCCACATTGCCGATCGCCCAGTACGACTGCCCGGCATACTTGCTGTCCGGCTCGCGGCTGAGCAGTTCCGCGAGCAGGACACACTGCTCCCAGGCCTCCTCGAGCTGACCACTCTCGGCAAGAGCAGCGATCAGGGCGTTCCGTGCTTCGATCTCGATGCTCGAGTGGTCCGGCGCGCAACTGGCGGCGTCCACGGCTCGTTGGGCCGCGTCGACGGCTCTCGTCAATTCACCGCTGCCCTGCAGCGCGAAAGCCACCAGGGTGGCGACGCGAGCGCTCAGAGCATTCGACGAGCGCGTCAGCGCATGGCTCGAGAGGACGTCAGCGACCTCCAGCGACTCCGCCATGAAGCCGAGCTTGCGGAGGCATTCCGAAACGAGGAACTTCGCGTTCCACCAGGCCTCCTCCTCGCCATCCTGCTCCGCGGTGGTAGCGAGTTCCTCGGCCAGGTGCTGGGCTCCAACGTAGTCGCGTTGGTTCCAGGCATCGCGCGCTTGGAGCTCGAGCAGCAGTCGCTGGCCGGGAGCTTCCCTGAATGACATGCGTACCTTCGGCTTTCCGTGTGGTCGGGCTGCTCATCCCATTATTCGGTGCACGAGGTCCAAGAACCATCCGCTGGAAAATACTTCAAAAAAAGTAGTCGGAAAATGTTACTAAAGTGACTGGAGTGGCTTACGATAATTATCGAGCCGCTTGTGGTAGTGAAGCGGTTCTCCACCACCACTGTTGATCAAGCCAAAGGACCACCGTTATGAAGCGCCTCACCTCCGCACTCCTCCTCGCAAGCCTCCTCGTCACCGGCGGTGCAGCAGCGGCCAACGCCGCCCCCGCCAAGTCCGGCACCGGCACCACTGTCACCTCGCCCGATCGCGTCGGCAACTGGCCGTTCTGATCCACTCTCGGCTGTACACCGCCATCCGTTAGGCGGACAGCACCAGTAGGGCTTGAAATGCAGTACTGATACCGCGGGCACCCTCGACGCTGGGGAGGGAGTGCCCGCGGTATCTCCTTTTAAGCGTTCCGCCGGGCGTCCTCGGCCCCGCTCGTGTGCCGATGATGGCAGCGGCAGGCGCCGCGCCGGGCGCCGATGCCTCACGCTAGGCTTGGCCGCATGCGAATTGCACGCTTTGTCGTAAATGATGACCCACTGTTCGGCGTCGTGGAAGGTGCGGCGGGAAGCGAGGAGGTGGCCGTCA
This sequence comes from Arthrobacter sp. TmT3-37, assembly GCF_054510835.1. Lineage (NCBI taxonomy): Bacteria > Bacillati > Actinomycetota > Actinomycetes > Micrococcales > Micrococcaceae > Arthrobacter > Arthrobacter sp. TmT3-37. Next base: position 90,213 of record NZ_JBTNDU010000009.1, read on the forward strand.
TCCAGGGCGACCCCTTCTACGCCGGCGTCCAGCTGACCGGCGTCCGCCATGCGCTGGAGGACGTCCGGCTCCTGGCCCCCGTGATCCCCCGCAGCAAGGTGGTGGGAATCGGCAGGAACTATGCGGACCACATCCAGGAGATGGGCAGTGAGACGCCTGCCGCACCGCTGATGTTCCTCAAGCCCAACACGTCGGTCATCGGTCCCGGCGACCCGGTCATGCTCCCGTCCTTCTCCGACCAGATCTCGTACGAGGCGGAACTGGCCGTCGTGATCGGCAGGATCTGCAAGGACGTCCCGCTCGAGCGGGTCGACGACGTCGTCTTCGGGTACACGTGCGCCAACGACTTGACGGCGCGTGACGTGCAGAAGACGGACGACCAGTGGGCACGGGCGAAGGGCTTCGACACGTCCTGCCCGATCGGTCCGTGGATCGAGACCGACCTCGACCCCGAGAACCTCACCGTCCGCGGATCGCTCGACGGCGAACTCCGCCAGGACGGCTCCACGAGCGACATGATCTGGGGCGCGCGGGAACTCGTCGCCTACGTCTCGCAGGCGTTCACCCTCCTTCCCGGAGACGTCATCCTGACCGGGACGCCCGCCGGCGTCGGTCTGATCACGGACGGCCAGCGGTACGACGTCGAGATCGAGGGCATCGGCCGCCTCTCCAACCCGGCCCGCCGCTGACGGTTCCGCGCCTGGCCGCTCCGCGCCTCCTGGTCCGTCGTCGGCCACTCACTGTCAGGCCCGACGACGGACCCGCGGCTCGCGCGGCGCCTGATGGTCCCACCTAGACTGGGACCATCATGACTACTGCCGCAGAGATCCCCACCGTCACCGATGCCACGTCCGTCCGCGTCCGATTCTGCCCGTCGCCGACGGGTACGCCCCACGTCGGGCTGATCCGGACCGCCCTCTTCAACTGGGCCTACGCGCGCCACACCGGTGGCAAGCTCGTCTTCCGCATCGAGGACACCGACGCCGCCCGGGACAGCGAGGAGAGCTACCAGCAGCTCCTGGAGGCCATGAGGTGGCTGGGCATCGACTGGGACGAAGGCGTGGAGGTCGGCGGACCGCATGCGCCCTACCGCCAGTCGCAGCGCGGCGAGCTGTACCAGGACGTCATCGAACGGCTCGTCGCCGCCGGGCACCTCTACGAGTCCTTCTCCACGCCGGAGGAGGTGGAGGAGCGCCACCGCGCAGCCGGCCGTGACGTCAAGCTCGGCTACGACAACCACGATCGCGCCCTGACCGACGAGCAGAAGGACGCATTCCGGTCCGCCGGGCGGCCCGCCGTCCTCCGCCTGCGCATGCCGGACGAGGACATCACCTTCACCGACCTCGTCCGCGGCGACATCACGTTCCGCGCCGGCAGCGTGCCCGACTTCGCCGTCGTGCGTGCCAACGGGGCGCCGCTCTACACGCTCGTGAACCCGGTGGACGACGCGCTGATGGGCATCACGCATGTCCTGCGCGGAGAGGACCTGCTGTCCTCGACGCCGCGCCAGGTCGCGCTCTACCGTGCGCTGATCGACATCGGCGTGGCCCGCTACATGCCGCTGTTCGGACACCTGCCCTATGTCATGGGCCAGGGCAACAAGAAGCTGTCCAAGCGGGATCCCGAGTCCAACCTCTTCCTGCACCGTGAGCGCGGCTTCATCCGCGAGGGGCTGCTCAACTACCTGTCGCTGCTGGGCTGGAGCCTGTCGGCCGACGAGGACATCTTCTCCGTGGAGCAGCTCGTCGAGAAGTTCGACGTGCGCGACGTGCTCGCCAACCCCGCGCGCTTCGACCTCAAGAAGGCAGAGGCGATCAACGGGACGCACGTGCGGCTCCTCGATCCCGCCGAGTTCCGCTCCCGGCTCCTGCCCTACCTCGCCTCCGCCGGGCTGATCGCCGCCGAGCCCTCCGAGGAGGAGCTGCGCATCATCGCCGAGGCCGCCCCGCTCATCCAGGAGCGCATCACGCTCCTCGGCGAGGCTCCCGAGATGCTGGCCTTCCTGTTCAAGGCCGACGACGCCGTGGACGTCGCCGACGACGCCCGCAAGGGCCTGCCGGACAACCTCGGCGAGGTGCTCGACGTCACGCTGGAGGCCCTCGAGGGCTGCGAATCCTGGGACGCCGAAGCGCTGCAGGCCGCGCTCCGGGGTGCCCTGGTCGACACGCTCGGACTCAAGCCGAGGCTCGCGTTCGGACCGGTCCGCACGGCGATCTCCGGACGCAGGATCTCCCCGCCGCTCTTCGAGTCGATGGTGATCCTCGGCCGCGAGTCCTCGGTCGCGCGCGTGCGTGCGCTGCGCGCCACGGTGGACTGACCCGTGCCTGATCCGGCAGCCGAGGCGGCGGGGGGCATCGGCCCCGGGGTCGACGGCGTGCTCTTCGACATCGACGACACCCTCGTGGACCTCGAACAGGCCATGGGGCGGACGCTCCAGGCGATTCCCGATCCTGCGCTCAGCCACCTCACCGATGACGACTGGGCGCGCTACAAGGCCCTGTACACCGGCGACCCGCACAGGCACTACGACCGCTTCCTCGCGGGGGAGCTGACGTTCGAGGAGCAGCGCGTCCACCGCGTGCGCCACGCGCGCTCCGCATTCACCCCGGAACCCTTCCTCGGCCGGGTGGCGGACGAGTGGGTCCATGAGTACGAGCGCACCCTGCCGCTGCATTTCCGGGCGTACGACGACGTCGGGCCGCTGCTCGACGAGCTCGACGCGCGCGGGATCCCCTACGGAGCGGTGAGCAACAACGTCCACGACTACCAGCGGGCGAAGCTGGACCGGGCGGGGCTGTCCCGCGTCGAGGTGCTCGTGGGCATCGACACCGTCGGCGTGGCGAAGCCCGAGCCCGGCATCTACCTCGAGGGCGCACGACGGATCGGCACGACGCCGGCCCGCACCCTCTACGTCGGCGACAACCGGCTGGTCGATGCCGTGGGTGCACGGTCGGCCGGACTGGTGGGGGTCTGGCTGGACCGCGCCGGGACGGGGCGGGAATCCGGGACCGATTCCGGGGCGGGCGCCGCGGCGGACGGGCCGTCCGGGGGAGTCCCGGTACCGGGCCGGGCCTCGGCGGAGGACGCCCTGGAGGTGCCGCGGATCACCGGGCTGGCGGCCGTTTTGCAGTTCCTGCCCTCTGTCCGGTAAAGTTATATCTCGGCGCGGAGCGGTTACGCGATCGAAACCCAGCACCATCGGGGCTTCGGGAAGTGCCATTGGGGTATGGTGTAATTGGCAACACACTGGTTTCTGGTACCAACATTCTAGGTTCGAGTCCTGGTACCCCAGCGCACTCCGGTCCTCGCGGACGGGATGGCACAAGCAGTAGAAAAACAGTAGTAAGATGAAAAGTACTGGCCCCATCGTATAGCGGCCTAGTACGCTGCCCTCTCACGGCGGTAACGCGGGTTCGAATCCCGCTGGGGTCACAACGGTCCGCAAGGACACGACGGGAAGTCCCGGACATCAACACGATGTCCGGGACTTCTTCGTTGGTGGGGTGCGTCTCCGGGCGGCTGGCATGATGGAGCCATGAGTGCACCGATCACCGCCGGCGAGCCCCGCGGGCTGTCACCGCTGCTGCGGGAGGTGCGCGCCGCACTCGAGGACCTCGTGTTCCCCCTCGCCCTGCCCGGTTCCGTGGAGGCACGCGAAGCGGCCACCGCAGCCCGGGCCCAACTGAACGACTACATCCTCCCGCGCCTCGCCAGCCTCGACGCGCCGCTCATCGCCGTCGTCGGGGGATCCACCGGTGCTGGGAAGTCCACCCTGGTGAACGCCCTGGTCGGGCGGCCCGTCTCGGTGACGGGTGCGGTGCGGCCCACCACGCGCCAGCCCCTCCTGCTCCACCATCCCGAGGACGGCGCGTGGTTCGACGACACACGCGTGCTGCCGACCCTGAGCCGCGTGCGGATCGCGGACGACGACGGAGCCGACCCGGATCCGGACGGGCCCGCGGCCCTGCCTGCCCGCATCGGGCAGGCAGCCGACGCGAACACGCTATTGCTGCGACCCACGCGGTCCCTGCCCGCCGGGCTCGCCCTGCTCGATGCCCCGGACGTCGATTCCATCGCCGACGAGAACCGCAGGCTCGCCGGACAACTCCTCGCAGCGGCGGACCTCTGGCTCTTCGTCACCACCGCCAACCGCTACGCGGACGCCGTGCCCTGGAAACTGCTGGCCGAGGCGGGCAGGCGCGACGTCCTGGTGGCGATCGTCCTGGACCGCGTCCCGCCCGGGGTGGAGGAGGAGGTCAGGAGCGACCTGCTGACACTCCTGTCCGCCGAGAACCTCGGGCACGCACCCATCTTCGTCGTCCCGGAGACGCCCCTCGTGGGCCCGGCGAAAATGCTGCCCGCCGGCGCCGTCGAGCCCATCACCCGCTGGCTCCAGGCCCTGGCCGCCGACGCGGAGGGGAGGCGGGACATCGCACGGCGGACGGTGGGCGGTGCGATGCGCGCGCTGGCCGGGCGCATCGACTCGATCGCCGCTGCAGCCGCGCAGGAACAGGCCGCCGGGGATGTACTGCGCGCGGCGGTGGACGGTGCGTACCGTGACGCGCTGGCGGACGTCCTCGCGGCGACCGAGGACGGCAGGCTGCTGCGCGGCGAGGTCCTCGCCCGCTGGCAGGATTTCGTCGGCACGGGCGAATTCATGCGGGGGCTCGAGTCGAGGATCGGACGCGCGCGTGATCGCGTCAGTGCCTTCTTCACGGGAAGGCCGGCTCCTGCGGCGACCGTGGCCGAAGCCATCGGGAGCGGCCTGCAGACGGTCATCGTGGAGCAGGCGGCCCGGGCCGATGAGGTGGCGAGGCGACGCTGGCGGGCGGAGCAGGCCGGGACCGCGCTGCTCGCCGGCGTGCCCTCCTGGCGTGCCGAGGACTTCTCCACCGCGGTGGCCCGCGAGATCCGGGCATGGCAGCAGGACCTCCTGCAGCTCGTCCAGGCCGAAGGAGCGGACAAGCGGTTCACGGCACGCATGCTGTCCTTCGGCGTCAACGGGATCGCCGTGGCCCTGATGGTGGTGGTGTTCGCGTCCACCGGCGGACTCACGGGAGGCGAGCTGGGCATCGCGGGCGCATCGGCAATCGCCGGACAGAAGCTCCTCGAAGCAGTCTTCGGTGACGACGCCGTGCGGCGCCTGACCGTCACGGCACGCAGGAACTTGTCGCAGCGCGTCGAAGGACTGTTCCGCCAGGAACGCATCAGTTTCGACCGCTGCCTCGACCCGCTGGCACACCAGACGCCGGCGGAGACGCTGCGGGTACTGGCCCGGCAGCTGCGGACAGCACTGCCGGGCGGGCAGCAGCCGACGACTATCGAGGACGACGCATGAGCCGACCGGGGGACGCAGCGGTCCAGACACCGCTCGCGTCATCGCTCACGGACGCCCTCGACCGGCTGGCGACGGCCTACGACCTCGGCGTGGACCGGTTGCCGCCGGAACGGCTGGAGAGGCTGCACGCCACACTCGACCGCGCCGGCTCCCGGCGATCGCTGTCCGGGAACCACACGGTCGTCGGCGTCTTCGGGCCCACCGGCAGCGGGAAGTCCTCCCTCGTGAACGCCCTGAGCGGGACGGACGCCGCACGGGTGGCAGTGCGGCGCCCGACGACGTCGGAACCGCTCGCCCTGGTCTGGGAGAGCGCGGGAAGCGGCGAGTTGCTCGACTGGCTGGGCGTCGGCCAGCGCGTGGAACTGCCGGCCGGGGCGCCGCTCCTCCGGGGACTCGACCTGCCGGGACACGACGGCGCAACCGCGGATTCCGGAGCGCCCACGCCGTCCGCCCTTCCGCGGGAGGAACCGGACGGTGCGCGAGGCGCGGGCGACACGCGACGGGGACCGGCCAAGGAGTCCCGCGGAGTCCTGCGCAGGATCTTCGGCCGGCGGCGCAGGGGCGCCGTGTTGTCCCGACGGGACGATCCCTCCGGATCCGCGGCGCCAGGGGCGACTGCTGACGCCGCAGGTTTGATCCTGCTGGACCTCCCGGATTTCGACTCCACCGCCGCGGCGCATCGCGACGTCGTGGAACGGCTCGCCCGGCAGGTGGACGTCCTGCTGTGGGTCGTCGATCCCCAGAAGTACGCCGATGCGGCGCTCCATCACGGTTTCCTGCGGGGACTGGCGTCCCACGAGGCCGTGACACTGGTCGCGCTCAACCAGGCGGACCGGTTGGAGCCGGCGGACCTCGACGCCGTCACGTCATCGCTGGCCGGGATCCTCGCGGGGGAGGGGCTCTCCGGTGTGGCCGTCCTGCCGGTGTCCGCACGCACGGGAACGGGCCTCGACGCGCTCGCCGCGGCGATCAGGGCCCATGCCGAGAGCCGCGCCGCCGCCACGAGACGGCTGTCCGCCGACGCCGCGGGAGCGGCCACCGAACTCCTGCCCTTCGTTGCGGAGGAACCGGTGCCGCTGCCCGCAGCGGACGCGAGGTCCGCGCTGTCGGACGAACTCGGTGTCGCCGCCGGTGTCCCGGTGGTCGTCGACGCGGTGCGGGCCGCCTATCGCCGGGACGCGCACGCTGCCGCGGGCTGGCCCGTGACGCGCTGGCTGGCGAGGCTCCGTCCCGACCCCCTGCGACGCCTCAACCTCCGGAGCCAGGATGTCGTCCCCGAGGTGCGCCGGTCGTCGCTACCGCTCGGGCAGCCTGCCCAGCGCGCACGGGTGGACCACGCACTGCGGGTGTTCGGCGATGCATCGGCGCAGGGCGCACCCGAGCCCTGGCACACCTCGATCAGGGACGCGGCCCGCGGGACGGCGGGGGAGCTCACGGATGCCCTCGATGCCGCCGTCACCGGCACGGACCTCGAGACGGATCGACGCTGGTGGTGGGGGGTCTTCGGTGTCCTGCAGTGGGTCGCCTTCGCGGCGCTCGTCGCCGGACTGGTGTGGCTCGGCGTCCTTGCCGTCCTCGGGTTCCTGCAGCTGCCCGCTGTCGACGTGCCCCGCGTCGAGGGGTTCCCGGTTCCCACGCTCCTGATCCTGGCAGGCGGCGCGGCCGGCATCCTGCTGGGGATACTCGCCGCGCTGCTCGCGCGGTGGGGAGCCGCCCGGCGCGCGACACGGGTGCGCCGGCGACTCCTGGCATCGTGCTCCCGCGCTGCCCGGGACATTGTGATGCGGCCCGTGGAGGGCGAGGTGGGGCGCTGCAACGACTTCCGGGCAGCGGTCCTCGGGGTACTCCGGCGGACCTAGCGGCTGTCCGGCCCGGTCCGTCCTACTGCGGTGGCCGAATCCGGCCGGCAGGCCCTCGTGCAGCAGGCGGTGCCACGCCGGGTAGGGGGCCGGCCGTCGAGGCGGGTCATGGCGTCTGCGCGCTCGTCCGCGCCACCGCGTTGTGGCCCGAGCAGATCCAGCCGACGGAGCCCGTGCGGATGCGCTCGGCGAGCACCTGGACGGTGCGTGCGGCCACGGGCTTGTCATTGATGACGATCGCGTAGAAGTCGCTGACGGTGCCGTCCGCCGATACCTTCGCGGCGTCGCCGGTGAAGAGCACCCCACGCCACTGGTACGCGTAGTGGCCGGGCGTGTGCCCCGGCGTCGGGAAGTACTCGAGTCCGGAGAAGATCTCGCCCGACCCGTCCAGCTCCCGGGCACCCTCGGGGAAGGGGACGCGCGCCACCTTCTTCAGGACCTTCCGGAAGACCGTCTTCGGCTCGACCCTGCCGCGAAGGATGTCGGCATCGGCGGCGCCGATCCATACCGTCGCCCCGAGCATCTCCTGCAACCGCTGCGCGACCTGCGCGTGGTCGGCGTCGTAGTGGGTGAGGACGATGTCCGTGATCGGCCCGGTCGTCGACTCTCCGGCGCGCAGTTCGGCGACGATGCCGTCGAACCCGGAGGACATCCCCGGGTCGATCACCGCCGCGCGACCGGCTCCCGCCACGACGAACCCGTGCGAACCCTTCTGGTGTTCGAGCTGGTAGCAATCCTGGGCGATGAGGCGCATGGGTATCCTTCGGCTGGTCCTGGGGCTGCACGAACACTATCAACGCAGTCCCGTGCCCGGCACTCCCGTGCTCAGGCGAGGAGGCGCAGCACCTTGTCCACGGTGTTGATGTTCCGCGTCGTGGACGTCGACGCATACCGGGCGCGGGCGAGGAGCTTCGCCACGGGCACCTCCGTCGACTGACCCTTGGGGGAGAACCAGCTGATCGCCGTGCCGCCCGGGAGCGCCGTGGGCTGTTCGGCCAGCGCCGTGGCGTCACCGAGGAACCCGTCCCGTTCGGCGCGACCGGTGAAGAAGGTCACGTAGGTGTGGACTCCTCCCGGCGGTCCCGGCGGTCCCGGCGGCTCGGGGACCGCGGCGGCGATGCCCACCAGGTCGGCGCGCTCGACGACGATCACCCACGCCTCGTAGCCGAAACGGCGACGCAGTGCCTCCTCGATGCGCTCCTTGAGATCGGCGGGCGCCAGGGAGGAGGAACAGGCAACATTGCCGCTGGCCAGCACCGTGGCCACCTCCGTGACGGGAAGACCGGTGAGTTCGTCGCGGACGTCGGCCATCCTCAGGGTGACCCCTCCGACGTTCACCCCGCGGAGGAAGACGGCGTACCGGAACCCCGCAGCGGGTTCTGCCATGTCAGTCCGCCGCCTTCGCGACCGCGAGGGTCAGCTGGCGCGCGGCGTCGGAGACGACTTCCGCGTGGATCCGTCCGGGCTGCCGCGTGAGGCGTTCCATGGGCCCGGAGATCGAGACCGCGGCGATGACGCGCCCGGACGGGCCGCGGACCGGCGCCGACACCGATGCCACGCCCGCCTCACGCTCCCCGAGGCTCTGCGCCCAGCCCCGCCGGCGGACGCCGGCGAGGACCGTCGGGGTGAAGCGTGCGTTCTGCAGTCCCTTGAGCAGCCGGTCGTGGTCCTCCCACGCCAGGAGGCACTGCGCCGCCGAGCCGGCCTTCATGGACAGCTGGGTGCCCACCGGGATGGTGTCGCGCAGGCCCACGGGGCGCTCCGCGGACGCGACGCAGACGCGCCAGTCGCCCTGCCGCCGAAAGAGCTGGGCGCTCTCGCCGGTGGCGTCGCGCAGGCTCAGGAGGACGGGCCCTGCTGCCGCGATGAGCCGGTCCTCGCCCGCAGCGGAGGCCAGTTCCACGAGCCGGCTGCCGAGCACGAAGCGACCCTGGATGTCACGGCCCACGAGGCGGTGATGGGCGAGGGCGAGGGCGAGCCGGTGCACGGTCGGTCGGGCGAGGCCCGTCGACGCGACCAGTTGCGCGAGGGTGGTGGGTCCGGCCTCGAGGGCGTCGAGCACGAGGGCGGCCTTGTCGATGACTCCGACGCCGCTAGAATTGTCCATAGAATGATATTGCCGTCTCATAATCTGAGACGCAAGCCGTCGAACTGGCACTCTCCGATGCGTGGCTGGTTGAGTTGATGCACCAAGGGTCGGGACGGCGGACACCCCGCCGCCGTGGTCCACCGGAACAGAGAAGGACGATCGTATGGGCAAGACACTGGCAGAGAAGGTCTGGGACGCGCACGTCGTCCGCAAGGGCGAGGTCGTCGGCGCGGAAGCGCAGCCCGATCTTCTCTACATCGACCTGCACCTGATCCACGAGGTGACCTCTCCGCAGGCGTTCGAGGGCCTCCGCCTGGCGAACCGGCCCCTGCGCCGTCCGGATCTGACGATCGCCACCGAGGACCACAACACGCCGACCCTGGACATCGACAAGCCCATCGCCGATCTCACCAGCCGCACGCAGATCGAGACGCTGCGCGCGAACTGCCGCGAGTTCGGTGTCCGGCTGCATTCGCTCGGCGACGCCGAACAGGGCATCGTGCACGTCGTGGGACCCCAGCTCGGTCTGACGCAGCCCGGACTGACGGTGGTCTGCGGCGACTCCCACACCTCCACGCACGGGGCCTTCGGGGCACTCGCCATGGGCATCGGCACCTCCGAGGTGGAGCACGTGATGGCCACCCAGACGCTCTCCCTCAAGCCCTTCAGGACCATGGGCATCACGGTCGAGGGCACCCTCAAGCCCGGTGTCACGTCGAAGGACATCATCCTGGCGATCATCGCGAAGATCGGCACGGGCGGTGGGCAGGGCTACGTGCTCGAGTACCGCGGCTCGGCGATCCGCTCCCTGTCGATGGAAGCGCGCATGACCATCTGCAACATGTCGATCGAGGCGGGGGCGCGGGCCGGCATGGTCGCTCCGGACGAGACCACCTTCGACTACCTGCAGGGCCGGCCGCATGCGCCGCAGGGTGCCGACTGGGACGCCGCCGTCGCCGACTGGCGGAACCTGCGCACCGACGACGACGCCGTCTTCGACGCCGAGGTCTTCCTCGACGCGGACGACCTCGAGCCCTTCGTGACCTGGGGGACCAACCCCGGCCAGGGCGTCTCCCTCTCGCAGGCCGTGCCCTCACCCGACGACTTCGCCGACGAGAACGACAAGGCTGCGTGCAGCCGTGCGCTGGACTACATGGCCCTGGAACCGGGCACCCCGATGAAGGACATCCGGGTGGACACCGTCTTCCTCGGCTCGTGCACCAACAGCCGCATCGAGGACCTCCGGATCGCGGCGGCCATCATCCGCGGCCGGGAGAAGGATCCCGCCGTGCGCATGATGGTGGTCCCGGGCTCGGCGCGCGTGCGCCTGCAGGCCGAGGCCGAGGGACTGGATCGTGTGTTCAAGGACTTCGGCGCCGAGTGGCGCTTCGCCGGTTGCTCGATGTGCCTCGGCATGAACCCCGACCAGCTGGCACCGGGGGAGCGTTGTGCGTCGACGTCGAACCGGAACTTCGAGGGACGCCAGGGCAAGGGCGGTCGCACCCACCTCGTCTCGCCCGTCGTCGCCGCCGCGACCGCGGTGCGCGGCACCCTCAGTTCGCCGTCGGACCTGGCACCGCGTCCCGGTACCGGGGCGCATGCCGCCGAGTCCACCGTCCCAGCAGCCTAGGAGAGCGCCATGGAGAAGATCACCACGCACACCGGCATCGGCGTCCCGCTGCGCCAGAGCAACATCGACACCGACCAGATAATCCCCGCCGTGTACCTCAAGCGCATCACGCGGACGGGCTTCGAGGACGCCCTCTTCGCCGGCTGGCGCAAGGACGAGGACTTCATCCTCAACCGGGAGCCGTACTCGCGCGGTTCCGTCCTCGTGGCCGGGCCGGACTTCGGGACCGGTTCGTCCCGTGAGCACGCCGTCTGGGCACTGAAGGACTACGGCTTCAAGGCCGTCCTGTCCTCGCGCTTCGCGGACATCTTCCGCGGTAACTCGGGTAAGCAGGGCCTCGTCGCCGCGCAGGTCGCGCAGGACGACATCGAGCTCATCTGGAAGATCCTCGAGAACGAGCCGGGGGCCACGGTCACGGTGGACCTCGAGTCGCGGATGGTGCACTGCGGGTCCGTGAGCGCACCCTTCCAGCTCGACGACTACACACGCTGGCGGCTGCTCGAGGGTCTGGACGACATCGGGCTCACCCTGCGGCAGGAGGAGCACATCACCGCCTTCGAGGCCAGCCGCCCCCGCTGGAAGCCGACGACGCTCCCGGCTCGCACGTAGGCGCCGCGCGCCGGGAGCAGCCGGACCCGGCGGGAGCCGCTGTCGTGCAGATCACGCCGCCGGGACCCGTCCGCGAGGAATGGCGACGCACCCGCGCTGGTTCCTCTCTGGAAACAGGGAGTGCACGAAGTACCCTTGTATTTCTGTCTGCTCCGTGGTTCTCCTATGCTTGGAACGAGCATTTTCGAGTCCGCAGGGGTTCAACGTAGAAGGAAAATAGGTATTCATGGGTAGCGTTCTGACCATCCGCGGCGGCATCCCGCTGACCGGCAAGGTATCCGTCCGCGGTGCGAAGAACCTGGTCCCGAAGGCCATGGTCGCCTCCCTGCTCGGCAACACGCCGTCGGTGCTGCGCAACGTCCCGGAGATCAAGGACGTCGACGTCGTCACCAGCCTGCTGCAGCTGCACGGCGTGACAGTGACCAAGGATCCGGTGACGGGCGACCTCACCATGGACCCCAGCGACGCCAAGATGGCACGCTCCAAGGACATCGACGCCCACGCCGGCGACTCCCGCATCCCCATCCTCTTCTGCGGGCCCCTGATGCACAGCATCGGCGAGGCCTTCATCCCGGACCTGGGCGGCTGCAAGATCGGCGACCGCCCGATCGACTACCACCTCGAAGTCCTCCGGAACTTCGGCGCCGTCGTGGACAAGCGTCCCGGTGGCATCTCCATCTCCGCCCCCAAGGGCCTGCACGGCGCGAAGCTCACGCTGCCGTACCCGAGTGTCGGTGCCACCGAGCAGGTGCTCCTGACCGCCATCCGCGCCGAGGGCATCACCGAGCTGTCGGGTGCCGCCGTCGAGCCGGAGATCATGGACCTCATCGCCGTCCTGCAGAAGATGGGCGCCATCATCACGGTGCAGACGGACCGCGTCATCCGCATCGAGGGCGTGAAGGAGCTGACCGGCTACAACCACAAGGCCATCTCCGACCGCAACGAGACGGCGTCGTGGGCCTCTGCCGCTCTGGTCACCCGGGGAGACATCTACGTGGAGGGCGCGCGCCAGCTCGACCTCACGGCCTTCCTCAACACCTACCGGAAGATCGGCGGCGCCTTCGACGTCGACGACGACGGCATCCGCTTCTACCACCCGGGCGGCGCGCTGAAGCCGCTGGTGCTCGAGACGGACGTGCACCCCGGCTTCATGACGGACTGGCAGCAGCCCCTCGTCGTGGCCCTGACCCAGGCCACCGGCGTGTCCATCGTGCACGAGACGGTCTACGAGAACCGCTTCGGCTTCACGGAGGCGCTGATCCGCATGGGCGCCAATATCCAGGTGCACCGTGAGTGCCTCGGCAGCGTGCCGTGCCGCTTCGGTCAGCGCAACTTCCTCCACTCCGCGGTGATCTCCGGGCCCACCCAGCTCCACGGCGCCGACATCGACGTGCCCGACCTGCGCGGAGGCTTCAGCCACCTGATCGCGGCCCTCGCGGCCGAGGGGGTCTCCCGGGTCACCGGCATCGAGCTCATCAACCGCGGCTACGAGCGCTTCCAGGACAAGCTCGAGGGCCTGGGCGCCGACTTCGACATCACGGAGGACGCCCCGGCTGCCGCCGTGGCTCTCTCCTAGGCGACCCGGCACATGGGGGAGTCACGGGGCTCGCGCGCCATGTTCACGTTCCTCGCCTCCTGGGTGAGGCCCGTCATGAACGCACTGATGGACAAGGAATGGCAGGGGCAGGAGAAGCTGCCCCGCGGGACGGGCATGATCGTCTGCCCGAACCACGTCACCGAGATCGACCCGGTGGTCGTGGGTCACTTCCTGTACAACCAGGGGATCATGCCGCACTTCCTCGCGAAGGCGTCACTGTTCGACGTGCCCGTGGTGGGGTTCCTCCTGCGGTCCATCAAGCAGGTACCCGTGGAGCGCAGCTCCGCCGGCGCCAACCGCTCCCTCGAAGCGGCACGGGACGCGCTGGCCGACGGCGGCGGGATCATCATCTACCCGGAGGGTACCCTCACCCGGGATCCCGGCATGTGGCCCATGAAGGGCCGCACCGGAGCGGCCCGCCTCGCCCTGCAGACGGGGGCGCCGGTGGTGCCCATGGCACACTGGGGCGCGCACGAGGTCTTCCCCCGCTATGCCAAGCGCTTCTACCTCTTCCCGCGCAAGCGGTCCCGAGTGCTGGTCGGCGAACCCGTGGACCTCTCCGAGTTCCGGGACGCCCCGCTGACGAAGACGACGCTCGACGCGGCGACGGACCGCATCATCGATGCGATCACGGAGCTGCTCGCGGAGCTGCGCGGAGAGGAACCGCCGACGGAGCGCTGGGACCCCGCGCGGAAGCAGCAGAAGCGGACCGGGCGCGATTTCGAGGTACAGGACGACGACGGGCGGCCCGGTGCGCCCCTGGACGAAGGGACACCGTGACGATCCGAACCGACGTCCGCGCGACGCCGCCTGCGAAGATCGCGGTGCTCGGGTCCGGCAGCTGGGGGACCACGTTCGCCAAGGTGCTGGCCGATGCGTCCGCGTCGACCGCCGTCATGCTCTGGGCCCGCCGCCCGGAGGTGGCCGACGAGATCACCGGCGACCACCGGAACTCCCGGTACCTCGGGGACACCCTGCTGCCCGGGAACGTCACGGCCTCGGCCGACGCGGAGGCCGTCCTGGCCGGGAGCGACCTCGTGGTCCTCGCCGTACCCGCGCAGACCCTGCGTGCCCAGCTCCCGGCGTGGCGCCCGCTCATCCCGGCCCACGCCGTCGTCGTGTCCCTGATGAAGGGCTTGGAGGTGGGCACCGATGCCCGTATGAGCGAGGTGATCGCCGAGGAGCTCGCGCTGCCGGCGGAGCGGATCGCCGTCGTGTCCGGGCCCAACCTCGCCATGGAGATAGCCCGCGAGGAGCCGACGGCTTCCGTCGTCGCGTGTCCGGACCACGACACGGCGACGTGGATCGCGGCCGCGAGCACGGCCTCCTACTTCCGGCCCTACACGTCCACGGACGTGATCGGGGTGGAGATCGGCGGGATCGTGAAGAACGTCATCGCCCTGGCCGTGGGGATCTGCGAGGGGCGCCGCATGGGCGACAACACCAAGGCCTCCGTGATCACGCGCGGACTCGCCGAGACCACGCGCCTGGCCGTGGCGCTGGGCGGCAAGCCCGAGACGATGGCGGGCCTCGCGGGCATGGGCGACCTCATCGCCACCTGTTCCTCGGCGCTCTCGCGCAACCACACCGCCGGGCACCTGCTGGGCCAGGGACTGACCCTCGAGCAGGTGACGGTGCGGATGAACCAGACGGCGGAGGGCATCAAGTCGGCCCAGGCCGTGCTCGACCTGGCCACCCAGCTCGGCGTCGACATGCCCATCACCGGCAGCGTGGTGGCCGTCCTCCAGGGGCACCTGTCCGTCAACGACCTCGGGCCACGCCTGCTGGCCCGCAACCTCAAGCCGGAAGGCGATTCCGCACCGTGACCACCGTGACCACCGAGACCCCCGCCTCCTCCCGCAAGCCGCGCGTGCTCGTCCTGTTCGGCGGACGGTCTAGCGAGCACGCCGTGAGCTGCGTGACCGCCGCCGGTGTGCTGGAGGCCATCGACCGCACGCGCTACGACGTGGTGCCGGTGGGCATCGCCAAGTCGGGGCAGTGGTCCCTCGTCTCCGCCGACCCGTCCACGTGGTCGCTGCGCTCCGACGTCCTGCCCGAGGTTCCCACCACAGGGCATGCCGTGGTGATGGGAACCGCGGCCGACGGCAGCGCGGGCCAGGAACTGCTGGTCGCCGCCCCCGGGGCGGTGCCGCGCAGCATGGGCGGTGTCGACGTCGTGCTTCCCCTCCTGCACGGTCCGTTCGGCGAGGACGGCACGCTGCAGGGCATGCTGGAGATGGCCGACATGCGGTACGTCGGTGCCGGCGTGCTGGCGTCCGCGGTCGGGATGGACAAGCACTACATGAAGGTCGTCTTCTCGGCGGCCGGCCTCGAGGTCGGCCCGTACGAGGTGGTGACGGACCGCCAATGGCGCACCGACGCCGAAGCCGCCCTCCAGCGCGCCGCCGCCCTCGGCTTCCCGGTGTTCGTCAAGCCGGCCAGGGCAGGGTCCTCCATGGGCATCAGCCGGGTGGAAGGGATCGGCGACCTTGGCGCTGCCATTGAGGCCGCGCGGGTTTTCGATCCCAAGGTCGTCATCGAGGCCGGCATCGAGGGACGGGAGATCGAGGTGGCCGTCCTGCAGGGCCGCGGCCTCGACGCACCGCGCACATCCCTTCCGGGCGAGATCGCGATGCAGCCCGGCGACCACGCCTGGTACGACTTCGAAGCGAAGTACGTCGACGGCGCCGCCGCGGAGCTGTCCTGCCCCGCGGACCTCCCGCCCGAGGTGATCGACCGCGTGCGGCGGCTCGCAGGCGAAGCCTTCGACGCGATCGGCGGCGAGGGTCTGTCCCGCGTGGACTTCTTCTACACGCCCGACGGCCGCCTGGTCATCAACGAGATCAACACCATGCCCGGGTTCACGCCGATCAGCATGTACCCGCAGATGTGGGCGAAATCCGGACTCGGCTATACGGAACTCATCGACGAACTGATCGGCCTGGCCCTCGACCGCGGTACCGGACTGCGCTGACGGTGGGCCGTCCGGGTCCCTGAAGGGGTGCCCGAGCGGCATCCGGACGAAGTGCCTAGGCCAGCGCCAGGACTCCGAGGAGCGAGACGCCCGCCAGGAACAGCGTCGACACCAACCCCACAGCTGCGAAGCGCCCGCCCGTGCGGAGCAGGCGCCGGACGTCGATGCCGGCCCCGAGACCGAACATCCCGGCAGCCAGCAGGATCGTGGTCAGCGTGCGTCCCGCATCGAGGACGGGTCCGGGCAGGACGCCGAGCGACCGCACGAGGACCATGGCGAGGAACCCGACGACGAACAGTGGCACGAGGGGTGTGCCCGGACGCAGGGAGAGCCGCCCGTCGTCGGTCCCCTCGGTCCCGGCCGCCGCGGCTGCGGTCGCCCGCCGTCGTTCGCCGATGCTCGCCACCGCCGCGACCGGTGCCAGCATCAGGACCCGGCCGAGCTTGACCACCGTCGCCGCTGCGAGCGCGGTGGCCCCGGCGGTGCTGGCCACGGCCACCACCTGCGCCACCTCGTGGACGGCGAGCCCCGACCAGATCCCGAACTCCGTCGCATCGAGGCCGAGGACCGCGTTGAGCAGCGGCAGGACGAGGATCATGAGGGACCCGTAGAGCGTGACCATCGCGACGGCGGAGGCCACCTCGTCGTCGTCGGCGTCCACGATGCCCTGCATGCCCGCGACGGCGGACGCGCCGCAGATCGAGAAGCCTGCTGCCATGAGCAGCGCGCCCGCGCGGCTGAGGCCGAGCCGTCGGCCCACCCACTGGGTGGTGTAGAAGCTGCCGGCGACGCACGCGACGATCAGCAGGATGACCTGGGGGCCTAGGGCCAGGATGTCCGGAAGGGCCAGCTGGAGCCCCAGCAGCACGACGCCGGCGCGGAGCAGGCGCTTGGTCCCCCCGCCGATGCCCGTGCGGAGCGTCGCCCCGTAGAACCCCGAGTTGCCCAGCAGGATCCCGAGTACCAGGGCGATGACCAGGGCACCGAGCACGGTCTGGACGCTCGCCAGCACCAGGGACGCGGCCACACCGGCGGCCATGACGAGAAGACCCGGGACCCACGCCCGAAGCTGTGGGTCCCGGGTCTCCGGGGTGGTGCTGCGGCTGCTCATCCGGGGGTCGATCCTGCCGGCCGCCCGGAGGCGGCGTGGTGCTGTCCGGATCGATTGTGCCAGAGGAAGGACTCCCCCCCCCGGCCGGCGGCGGCCTCTTGCGAGGGCCGTCAGATGATGGTGTCCGTCAGCGCATTGGGTGTGCCGAACCGGTGGGCCGTGATGCTGATCGCCTGTTCCTGCACGAACGGCAGCAGCTCCACGCGGCCCGACTCGGTGACGGGCTGCGCATAGATCGCCAGATCGGGTCGGCCACCGGTCGCGGCGGCCAGCGGTGCCGGGTCCTGGCCGATCAGCCGGACGCGCCGTACGGGGAGCGAGGCCGCCCGGGCCAGCCAGGCGCCGTCGTCCTCGGTCGTGACGCTCTCGGCCTGGGCCTCGACCACGGTGCGGAGCGCGTCGGGAAGCTCGGCGGCGCTCGATACCGCGATCGGTGCATCGGCGGCGCGGGCGGCGAGGAGGACCCGCACGAGGTCGGCGATGGGTGCACCCTCGGCCAGGCGGATGGTCACGGGGTGGGCGAGGTAGCGGAAGAGGTTCCGTTCCGCCGCCAGCGCCGAGATGTCCTTCACCTGCCCGAACTCGCTGTTCCAGCTCGCGGCATCCGACGCCGCGGAGCGTTCGAGGCGGGCGAGGTCCGTCCCGCTCAGGCCGGCGGCGCGGGCCGCGGTGAGCAGGGGAGCGGCTCCGGGGAGGGGAGCGTCAGTGGCGGTCGACTGCCGCGGGGACCAGGAACCGAGGCCCACGAGGTAGTTCGGGCCGCCCGCCTTCGTGCCCGCTCCCACCGCCGACTTCTTCCAGCCGCCGAAGGGCTGGCGCTGGACGATCGCGCCGGTGATGCCCCGGTTGATGTAGAGGTTGCCCGCCTGGACGCCCTCGATCCAGGTGTCGATCTCCCGGCTGTCGAGCGAGTGGATGCCTGACGTCAGCCCGTAGTCGATGTCGTTCTGCAGGGTGATGGCCTCCTCGAGCGTCGCGGCGGTCATGATGCCGAGGATCGGGCCGAAGTACTCCGTCAGGTGGTACGTCGATCCGCGCTTCACGCCGTCCCGCACGCCGGGGCTCCAGAGGCGGCCGGACTCGTCGAGCTGCTGCGGCTGCACCAGCCAGGACTCGCCCTCACCGAGCGTCGTCAGGCCGTCGAGGAGCTTTCCGGCGGCCGGTTCGATGACCGGACCCATCTGCGTGGCGGGATCCGACGGGTAGCCGACGGTCAGCGACGTGACGGCGTCGAGGAGCTGGTTGCGGAAGCGTTGCGACGTGCTGACGCTGCCCACGAGGATCACGAGGGACGCGGCGGAGCACTTCTGGCCGGCGTGACCGAACGCGGACTGTGCCACGTCCTTCGCGGCGAGGTCTAGGTCGGCACTGGGCGTGACGATGATCGCGTTCTTGCCCGACGTCTCGGCGAGCAGCGGGAGGTCCGTCCTGAAGGAGCGGAACAGCTCCGCCGTCTCGTAGCCACCGGTCAGGATGACGCGGTCCACCCGCGGGTCGGAGATGAGCCGGCGTCCGAGGTCGCGCTCGTCGACCTGGACCAGGCGCAGGACCTCGCGCGGCACGCCCGCGGCCCAGAGCGCCTCCACCATGACGGAGCCGGAGCGGCGCGCCTGCGATGCGGGCTTGATGATCACGGAGGACCCGGCGGCGAGTGCGGCGAGGGTGGAGCCGGCGGGGATGGCGACCGGGAAGTTCCACGGCGGTGTCACGACCGTGAGCCGGACCGGCGAGAACGAGGCGCCGTCGACGTCGTCGAGGTCCCGTGCGCGCTCGGCGTAGTAGTGCGCGAAGTCCACGGCCTCGGAGATCTCGGGGTCGGACTGGTCGAGGGTCTTGCCGGTCTCTGCGGCCATCACCTCCATGAGGTCCGCCCGGCGGGCCTCGAGGGCGTCACCGGCGCGGTGCAGGATCTCCGCGCGCTCCGCCCCCGTCAGGGAACCCCAGGACCCGGCCGCCTCCACGGCACCGGCGACGGTGTCCTCGAGGTCGGCGACCTGTGTGAGCGTGGTGGCGGCGACGGTGTCCTTGCCGAGGTCGGAGCCGGCGACGCGCTCGAGGATCGCCCGTCCCCAGTTCCGGTTGGTCGGGAGGGAGGGATCCGTGTCGGGTGTGTTCTCGAAGCCGGTGCCCGGATGGGGCGCTGCCGGGACGGTGCGGTCCTGGCGGCGGTTCGGAGCGGGGACGGAATCGTCGAGCTGTCCGAGTGATGCGAGGAAGCGGTTCTTCTCGCGCTCGAAGAGGGCCTCGTTGTCGGAGAGTTCGAAGACGGCGGACATGAAGTTGTCCTGGCTCGCTCCCTCCTCGAGGCGGCGGATGAGGTACGCGATCGCGACGTCGAACTCGCTCGGGTGCACCACGGGCGTGTAGAGGAGCAGCGAGCCGACGTCGCGCTTGACGGCCTCCGCCTGTCCCTGCGCCATGCCGAGGAGCATCTCGAACTCGATGCCGGAGCGGACGCCGCGTTCGCCGGCGAGCAGCCAGGCGAAGGCGAGGTCGAAGAGGTTGTGGCCGGCGACGCCGATGCGGACGTTGTCGATGCGGCCGGGTAGCAGCGCGTAGTTGAGGACGCGCTTGTAGTGGGTGTCCGAGTCCTGCTTCGAGCCCCACGTGGCGAGCGGCCAGTCGTGGAGGGATGCCTCGACCTGTTCCATCGGGAGGTTGGCGCCCTTGACCACGCGGACCTTGATGCCGGCGCCGCCCCGGGCCCGCCGGGCGGCGGCCCACTCCTGGAGGCGGATCATCGCGGCGAGGGAATCGGGGAGGTAGGCCTGCAGCACGATCCCGGCTTCGAGGTCCGTGAACTCGGGGCGTCCCAGGATCTCCATGAACACCGCGATCGTGAGGTCGAGGTCCTTGTACTCCTCCATGTCGAGGTTGATGAACTTCGGCTTCTCGGACCGGGCGGCGAGGGCGTAGAGGGGAGCGAGCTTCTCGGCGACGTGCTGCACGGCTTCCTCGAAGGCCCACGCCGGGTGCGGCGCGACCGTGGAGGACACCTTGATGGAGACGTAGTCGACGTCCGGCCGTTCGAGGAGCCGGACGGTGCCCTCGAGGCGGCGCTCGGCCTCGTGGTCGCCGAGCACCGCTTCGCCGAGCAGGTTGACGTTCAGGCGGATGCCCTCGCGCTTGATCCTGCCGATCGACCTGCCGAGCTTCGCGTCGGAGGCATCGATGATGAGGTGTCCCACCATCTCGCGCAGCACGCGGCGGGCGATGGGAATGACCACCTGCGGCAACACCGGGGCGACGGCGGCGCCGACCTTCACGGCCGAGCGCATGTACCAGGGGAGGAAGCCGGGCACCTTCGGGGCGATGGCGCCGAGGTTGCGGGCCGCGACGGAGAGGTCCTCGGGTCGGATGACGCCGTCGACGAAGCCGACGGTGAAGGCGAGCCCGTCGGGGTCCTTGAGGACGCCGGCGAGCTGCTTGGCGGAGGAGTCGACGGGCACCTTCGACGCCTCGGTCAGCCAGTGCCGGACGAGGGCGATCGATGCGTCCGGCAGCGTCGCCGGGATCTCGGTGGTTCCGTCGGCGCCGCCGGAGAACCGGGGGGTCTCGTCGTCGCGCTCGGGGTGGGAGGCGGTGGACGGGACCAGGGGCGCCGGGGTGCCGGCGATGCCCTCGAGGGGCGGTATCTGGGTTGTCATGGCAACGGCTTTCGGTTGGACGGCTTGCGCCGGGCACAGGATGAAGCAGCTACTTCACGTCCAGTATCCGCGCACCCGTAGGATTAGGAAAAGCGATGATTACCGAACGGTATTCGTTGGAAGAATCGAATCGACGGAGTGCCCAATGCTCGATCTGCGCCGACTGCGCCTGCTGCGCGAACTGGCGATCCGCGGCACCCTCGCGGACGTCGCCGCGGCCCTGAGCTACAGCCCGTCCTCGGTCTCGCAGCAGCTCGCCCTCCTGGAGAAGGAAGTGGGGGTGGAGCTGCTGCGGAAGTCCGGCCGCAGGGTAGTCCTGACCCCGCAGGCGGAGGTCCTCGTGGGACACACCGCGGAACTCCTCGAGACCCTGGAGCGGGCCGAGTCGGATCTCGCCGCCTCCCTGACCACGGTGTCCGGCTCGGTCCGCGTGGCGGTCTTCCAGTCCGCGGCCCTGGCGCTCATGCCGGAGGCGTTGACGGCCATGAAGCGGGACTATCCGGACGTGCGCGTGGAGATGGTGCAGCGCGAACCGGAGACCGCGCTGTACGAGACGTTCGCCCGCGACTTCGACCTCGTGATCGCCGAGCAGTATCCGGGCCATGCGGCGCCGCGGCACGCGGAGCTCGACCACATCCCCCTGACCGAGGATGCCATCCGGCTCGCCGTCCCGCCGCCCGGGTTGGACTACGCCGGGATCTCCTCCGTCGCGGAGGCGTCGGGTGCCGCCTGGGTCATGGAACCGCGCGGAGCGGCGTCCCGGCACTGGGCGGAACAGGCGTGCCGGCGGGCCGGCTTCGAGCCCGACGTCCGCTACGAGACGGCGGATCTCCAGGCGCAGATCCGGCTCATCGAATCGGGCAACGCCGTCGCCCTCATGCCGGACCTCGTGTGGACCGGACGGAGCGTGCCGGTGCAGCTCCTCGACCTCGACGACAGCCCCCGGCGCTCCATCTTCACCTCCGCGCGCACGGCCGGCGCCCGGAGGCCCGCGGTCCTGGCCGTCCGCGAGGTCCTCGGGCACGCCGCGGCCGGCGTGCGTCCTCCGCAGCAGGCGCAATAAACGGCACGCAGGACCCGTTAAGCCCTGAGACGCATGTTTTCGTGTCGCCCCGCCTCGCTTCTAAGGTTGTTCCATGTCCATCCAGTCCACGCAGCTCGGGTCCGCCTCCGTGCCTGCCACCATCGAGAGGGTCGTGGAGACCGTCCTCCCCACCCGGCACGGGATATTCCGCATGGTCGGCTACCGTGACAACGGCGGGACGGAGCACGTCGCGCTGGCGCAGGGGATCGACGACGACACCCGGGGTACCGCCCACGCCGCACCCCTCGTCCGCGTCCACAGCGAGTGCCTCACGGGCGACGCGTTCGGTTCATGGCGCTGCGACTGCGGGGAACAGCTCGACGCCGCGCTCGCGGCCATCTCGGAGGAGGGCCGCGGCGTCGTGGTCTACGTGCGCGGACACGAGGGACGCGGGATCGGGCTGCTCGCCAAACTGAAGGCGTACGCGCTGCAGGACGAGGGCGTGGACACGGTGGATGCGAACACCGCCCTCGGACTGCCCGTGGATGCCCGCCGCTACGACCAGGCGGCCGAGATCCTCCAGGACCTCGGCATCAGCGCCGTGCGGCTGCTCTCGGGGAATCCCGCGAAGGAGGAAGCGCTGGAGGACCTGGGGATCAGTGTCCTCGAGCGCCGCGGACTGCCTGTGTCGGAGAGGTCGGAGAACGCGGCATACCTGGCGACCAAGCGTGCACGCATGCGCCACGACGCGGCGCCGGCCGACGACGCCTGGGCCTCGCTCCTCGACGGCACCGTCCCGGCGGCCCCCGCACCGGGCGAGGCGGAGGAGCTCACGCACCGCTACGGCTACCTCGCGGCCGCGACCGGGCAGATCGTCGTCGGACAGCTGCGCCAGAGTCTCGACGGCTTCATCGCCTCGCGGTCCGGCGACGCCGGCTTCCATGAGGATCGCGGCGACCACGGGCACCTCCAGCGGCTGCGGGCCCTGGCGGACGCCGTCGTCGTCGGCGCGTCCACGGTGCTCGCGGAGGACTGCTCG
This sequence comes from Arthrobacter sp. TmT3-37, assembly GCF_054510835.1. Classification (NCBI taxonomy): domain Bacteria; kingdom Bacillati; phylum Actinomycetota; class Actinomycetes; order Micrococcales; family Micrococcaceae; genus Arthrobacter; species Arthrobacter sp. TmT3-37. The sequence goes on from NZ_JBTNDU010000009.1 coordinate 113,130, forward strand.
CTCTCGGTCGACGACGTACCCGGCAGCAGCCCCGTGCGCGTCGTGCTCGATGCAGCGGCACGGGTGGAGGCCGGCGCGCGCGTCCTGGCCGACGACGGCGTCCCGACCCTGTGGATCATCGCGCACGACGCCGCGGTGCCGGAGGCCCTGCCGGCCTCGGTGGAAGTGGTGCGGCTGCCTGCGGAGGATTTCGCTCCGCGGCGTGTGCTGGAGATCCTCGCCGCGCGGGGTCTGCAGAAAGTGCTCGTCGAGGGCGGGGGCAACACCGTCTCGCGGTTCCTCGACGCCGGCCTGCTCGACCGGCTGTACCTGACCACTGCTCCTGTGCTGGTGGGCGACGGCGTGCCCGGTATCCGCTTCTCCGGCTCGGATGCCCTGGCCGAAGCGCGGACTGCGCCGGTGCGGCGCTTCGTCTTCGGTCAGGACATCTGCACGGAGTTCAACTTCGCCGCGGTGCGGTAGCCGGGAGGGCTACCGCAGGACGATCAGGAGTCGTCGCTCAGCCGCTTGCTCTTGCCCTGCAGCCGATCGATGTGTTCGGACGCCTCGGCCTTGTTGATGTCCGCAGGGATCTCCTCGCCCGCCTCGCGTGCGAGGGTGTCGAGGTAGCTGCGCTGTGCTGCGGTCATCGGCTCGTCGCCGGTGACCCAGTCGGAGGGATCCCGTTCGAATCCACCCTCGGGCTCGGACGTCGGACTTCCCAGTGTGTCTGCCATATCGGTTCCTCTTCGCTCGTTTCCAGCGTGAGCCATCAGTGTACTTAGTTTCCGGGGAGCTCCACGCCCCGCTGCCGCAGCCGGCGCTCCGAGTGCGCGGCGAGGCGCATCCTGCCTCCGGCGTACGGCACGCCACCGCGGGCCCTGCTGGCGACGGCGAGCCAGCTGCACACCGATCGCTCGAGGAGCCAGGCCGGCGCCCACAGGGCGGCGGTCGGGCGGAACACCTGCCGTCCGCCCCGCCGTCGTCGGCCCAGTTCCGCGAGCGCGACGACGCCGATGCCTGCCGCGGCCAGGTGCCGCGCCGCCGGCCGGGCCAGGACGAGCGCCGGCAGCAGGCTCAGTTCGACGGCGAGCCTCGCGGGCTGCGCGAAGCTGTCATAGGCCTGCCGGACGCGCTGTCCGAGGAAGTGCCGCGACGAGCAGGGGAGCCGGGCCACGAAGAGGTCGTCGGCGCGCGCCTCGACGCCGCCGGCGGCACGCACCGTGCGGATGAGCTCGAGGTTCTCGAACAGGGCGTCGGCGCAGTAGCCGCCCGTCGCGCGCAGGGTGCTGCGCCGTACCGCCAGCGTCCCCGGGTAGTCGGAGGCCAGCGCGCGGTTGAGCAGGGTCCGCCCGGTGTCCCACTGCGCGTGCCACGGCAGGCGGGCGAAGTAGTTCTGCGGCCGCACGACGTCCGCGTCCCCGAGGAGCCCGAGGACGCGCTGCAGATCGGTGCGCCGGTAGCGGACGTCGTCGTCCGCCAGGACGACGAGCTCGTGCCGTGCCTCGGCCAGCCCGGTCAGGACGCCCTGCACCTTCCCGTTGCCGCCCTGCCGGACCCGCTCCGGATCGGGCCGGAGGTGGCGGACGTCCGGCGGGAAGGCGCGGGCGTGCCGGTCGAAGCAGGGGTCCGCCGAGCCGTCGACCACCGTGACATCGATCCAGCGCACCAGGTCCCGCAGGTACAGGGCCAGCTCGGCCACCGGGCCCTCGTCCGTCCACTTCAACGGCAGGATGTATTCGGCTGCGTAGCGCATGGGAGGTCGGCATGCTCCTCGTGCAACGGGTTTCCGGACCGGTTGTCCGCTTCCCTTCAATTACTAAGGGTGCTTACGGTGGGGCCGCAAGGAACCCACTTGCCGGATTGCCCGTAGACACCAGGAGGAACAGTGACGCAGCCAGCGCAGCAGCAGGAACCGCCCGGCACCACCGACGCCATGGAGCCGACTCCCGACCACGGTGAGCAGTCCTACCGCGGCACGGGCAGGCTTCTCGGCAAGAAGGCGGTGATCACCGGTGGCGACAGCGGGATCGGCCGCGCTGTCGCGATCGCCTATGCACGTGAGGGTGCGGATGTCCTCATCAGCTACCTGGACGAGGACGACGACGCGCGGGAGACGGCCCGCTGGGTGGAGGAGGCGGGACGGCAGGCCGTCCTGTTCCCCGGAGACCTCGCCGACCCGGCGACGTGCCGGGCCGTGATCGACAAGGCCGTGGAGCAGTTCGGCAGGGTGGACATCCTCGTCAGCAATGCCGCCTTCCAGATGACCCACGAGAGCATCGAGGAGATCCCCGACGAGGAGTGGGACCACACGATCGCCACCAACCTCAGCGCCTTCTTCTACCTCACGAAGGCCGTGCTGCCGCACATGGGGGCGGGGGGCTCGATCATCGGGTCCAGTTCGGTGAACTCCGACAATCCCGTCCCCACCCTGCTGCCCTACTCGGCGACGAAGGCCGGCATCGCCAATATGACGGCGTCCATGGCGCAGCTCCTCGCGGAACGCGGCATCCGCGCCAACTCGGTGGCTCCCGGCCCCATCTGGACACCACTCATCCCTGCCACGATGCCGGAGGACCAGGTCGAGAGCTTCGGCCAGCAGGTACCCCTCCAGCGGGCCGGGCAGCCCGCCGAACTGGCTCCGGTCTACGTGCTGCTCGCCTCCGACGAGGCCAGCTACGTGTCCGGCGCCCGCATCGCCGTGACGGGAGGCCAGCCGATCCTCTGACCGGGCCCGCTGGGCGTCCATCCGCTGCCGCACCCGCGATGAAGGACCGCGCAGGTCCAGGGCGCCCGACAACGGTCGTGAGGGAACGACGACCACAGTCTCGGCTAGTGATACGTACCTGCGACTGCAATGGTGCGTGGCCCTGGACCTCGGTCCGGGTACCTTTCCGTCTCGAACAGGGTGTCCTGTCCGAAATCTCCGGTGCATCCCACTCGTGTTCGCGGCACCACCTCTTCCTAGTGTCGAATGCAGGTCTTTCGCTGCATCATCTGGGAACAGGACGGCACCACTGTGGATTCGGGAACGCAAGGCTTCGTCGCCAGGGTCACGCAGAGGTCCGGTGATCTCAGGACGGCATCGACGGGCGGCAGAGCCGCCTCCACAGGGCAAGCCCACCTCGTCGATGCTGCAACACCGGCGACTGATGATGGGGCCCGGCGAGGCCGACAGGAGCATGCGGCTGCAGTGCGACGTACTCGCGTCCGTCGCTGGCCTGCACTCCTGATGGTGCTCCTGCTCGTCACGGGATGCGGGACGGTCGAGTTGCGTCCGCCCTCCGGTCCAGCTGCCCTGCACGCGCACGGTCCTGGAGTGGCGCAGGGGTGGGAGGCGGCATCGACGGCCGGCCTGCACATCCACGATGCGGTGGTGCCCGCCGCTCTGGTGGAACCGGCGTCCACCCCTCTGCCGCGGGCGGGGTGGACGGTCACGGCGAGTGACGAAGAGACCATGGCCACTGACGGGAAGGCCGCCAATGTGCTCGACGGCAGTGCCACGACGATCTGGCACAGCCGGTATTCGCCTGCGCCCGCAGCACTGTTGCCACACACCCTCACCATCGACATGAAGGGGACGCAGAGCATCGGAGGCCTGCGCTACCTTCCGCGGCCGACAGGCTCGAACGGCCGCATCGGCAGCTTCGAGATCAGGGTGAGTGCCGACGGCGTCGCCTGGAGCAAACCGGTGGCCTACGGCACCCTGCCGGACTCCGCCACGGAGAAGACCGTGAGCTTCACCGCGGTCAGCGCCCGCTACGTGCGCCTGATTGCGACCTCGGAAGCGGGGAACCGCGGCCCCTGGAGCACCGCAGCGGAGATCAATCTGCTCGCGGGTGGGGCGCTGCCCGCACCCGGCGTCCTTCCGCGCGCGGGATGGACCGCCTCGGCGAGCGACGAGGAGACCGCCCGCTCGAACGGCCGTGCCGGAAATATCCTGGACGGCAATACGGCGACGATCTGGCACAGCAGGTGGTCGCCTGCACCGGCAGCGCCGCTGCCGCACAGCATCACGATCGATACGAAGACGGCACGCAGCGTGGCGGGCCTGCGCTACCGACCGCGGCCCGACGGCGGGAACGGACGGATCGGGGTGTACTCGATCGAGGCCAGCCCCGACGGCATGGTCTGGAGCAGGGTCGCCAACGGCACATGGCCCGATACCGGCGTCGAGAAGACCGTGTCCTTCGCCCCTGTCGTTGCCCGGTACGTCCGACTGACCGCGGGTTCTGAAGCAGGCAACCGTGGCCCCTGGAGCAGCGCCGCGGAGATCGATCTTCTCGGTCCGTCGGCGGGGTCCTGGGGCCCCACCATCAGCTTCCCGCTCGTCCCGGCGGCCGCAGCACTGCTGCCCGGCAACAGGCTGCTGACCTGGTCCGCGTACTCCCCGACCACCTTCGGGGGAAGCAGGGGGTATACCCAGACATCCATCCTGGACCTGACCACGGGCAAGGTGTCGAAGACGCAGGTCTCCAACACGGGCCACGACATGTTCTGCCCGGGTACCTCGATGCTGGCCGACGGGACGATCCTGGTCAGCGGCGGTAGCAACAGCTCGAAGACCAGCCTGTACAACCCCGCGACCGACGCGTGGACGCCCGGACCGGACATGAAGATCGCGCGCGGCTACCAGAGCAACGTGACCACCTCCACGGGCGAGGTCTTCAGCATCGGCGGCTCCTGGTCCGGAGGCACCACTCCGAAGAGCGGGGAGGTCTGGTCCCCCGCCGGCGGTTGGCGAATCCTGCCCAATGTGGGGGTGGAGAAGACCCTGACGGCAGATCCTCAGGGGCCGTATCGGGCGGACAACCATGCCTGGCTGTTCGCCGCCCCCGGAGGGCGCGTCTTCCACGCCGGGCCAAGCCGGCAGATGAACTGGATCTCCACTACCGGCAACGGCAGCATCACTTCAGCCGGACTGCGGTCGGACAGCGCTGACGCGATGAACGGGGATGCCGTGATGTACGACGTCGGCAAGATCCTGACCGTGGGCGGTGCGACCGCGTATCAGAAAGTTGCTGCGACGGCACGTGCGTACACCATCGACATCAACAACGGGGTGCGGGTGCAGCGGACCGGGGACATGGCCGTCACGCGGTCGTTCGCGAACGGAGTCGCCCTGCCCGATGGCCAGGTGTTCGTCGTCGGCGGCCAGGCCACCCCTGTTCCGTTCACCGACACGGATGCCCGTATGTCTCCTGAGATCTGGAACCCGGTCACCGGCACGTGGACCGTGCTGGCCCCGATGGCGGTGCCCCGGACCTATCACAGCGTTGCCCTGCTGCTCCCGGACGGCAAGGTCTTCGTCGGCGGTGGAGGGCTTTGTACCAACTGCACGACGACGAACCACCTCGACGGGGAGATCTTCACGCCGCCGTACCTGCTGAACGCGGACGGCAGCGAGCGCGCGCGGCCCGCGATCGTCACCGCGCCCTCCGCTGCCAATGTCGGCAGCACCATTGCGGTGACCACCGGTGCGCCGGTGAAGTCGTTCGCCCTGATGCGTATGAGCACCGTCACCCACACCGTGAACACCGACCAGCGGCGCATTCCTCTGACCCCCGCATCGGTGTCCGGCACTACGGCGTCGTTGAGGCTGCCGACGGATCCCGGCATCCTCGTGCCGGGTCAGTACATGCTGTTCGCGGTGGACGGCAACGGAGTGCCGAGCGTCGCGACGACGCTGGCCATCAAATGACGACCAGCAGAACGAAGGTTCGGAGTACCTGACCGGTGAGGAGATGGGCGCAGGTGTCGCGAGACGTCGGCAGACTCAGGGAGACCTACCCCCTGAACATCGGCAGGGGAGCGCCCGCAACCCCTGGCTCGGCGGCGAACAGGGCGCCCGCCTGCGGTTCGGACCCCTCCGGGACGTTCTCCTGCGTGGTCGTGATGAACAGCGTCGACAGGTCCGTCCCGCCGAAGGCGCAGGCCGTCACATTCGTGACCGGCAGGTGGATGAGTTCCGAGAGCTTCCCCGAGGCGTCGTACCGGGCGATCGCGGCGCCCCCGTACAGCGCCGTCCAGATGCCGTCCTCCGCGTCGATGGCCATGCCGTCGGGCATGCCGAGCGCCGGCTCGACGACGGCGAAGGTGCGCCGGTCGGTGAAGCGGCCGCTTCCGACGTCGTAGGCGAGGGCGTCGATGCGCCCGGTCGGGGTGTCGCTGTAGAAGGCGGTGTCGCCCGACGGGGAGAAGTGGAGTCCGTTCGAGATGGTGCCTCCCGTCAGCACGGTGGACACCGAGTGGTCCGTCCCGAGGGAGTACAGGGTGCCGGCGCCGAATCCGCCCTCCCACCCCATCGACCCGCAGAGGAAGCGGCCGGCGGTGTCGCAGCCGCCGTCGTTCATGCGGACGGCCGGGTCGCTGAACGCAGCCGGCCCCTCCTCGAGGATGGAGAACGACTCGTCGGCGAATAGGAAACCCCGTTCCACCCCGATCACGTAGCCGCCTGACGCACGGCCGCGGATGACACCCGCCAGGCGCGGATGCACGTCGTGCCTGTCGATGCTGCCGTCGTCGTGGCGGACCAGGACGTCGCCCTCCATCATGTCCACGAGCAGGAGCTCGTTCCGGCGCGGATCCCAGTAGGGGCCTTCGCCGTGGAAGGTGCAGACGTCGGAGATTTGCTCGGCTTTCACGGTGCCTCCTGTAGTGGTGCGGGTGCGTTCTGGAGAGGGGCGTCAGCCGCCCGACGGAGCCGGGGTCGCATCGGCCAGGCCGACACACGCGCGGGTCTGCTCGACCCGCGCCACGGCGTCACCGAGCTCGACGAGGACGGTGCTCGAGGCGACGTCGTCCGGGTCGAAGAGGACCTCGACGGCGGGGTCGCGGCCGTAGGTGGTGGCGGTCCAGGCCGGATCCCCCTCGCGGACCACCCAGTCGACGTCGTTCACCGTGACGCACGGATCGGTCGTGGGGCCGGGGACGTCCACACCGCACCGCAGGACCACCTTGGACGGGTTCCCCCAGGCGGACGTGGCTTGGCTGTTCGTGTCGCGCTGTTCGTTCTCGGCGACCGTCGGAGGCAGCGCGATCATCACCTCGGCGCATCGGGCATTCGCGGCGTCCTGCGCCGGGTCGACATCCACCACGGACGCGCAGCCCGCCACCCCCATCAGGAGGGCCGCGGCGGGCACCAGGAGCATTGCGGCGCGGGGGAGGGCAGGCATGGTTCCACCCTAGTAGGTGGCCCGACGCCGGGTGGGACCGCCGTGCGCGCGTGCGCGACACGGAACAGTCGAGCACGACACGGAAGACCCGTGCACGGCAGGAACCGGGAGCGGGAACCGGCCGCCCGTAAACTTCAGGAGCCGCAGTCCGTCTCAGCTGCCGGTACCACCCCCGCACCCCGGTGCCGCTTTCCGGCGGGCCGCGTGCGAGAGCCCGATCCGAGGAACCATGACCGCGCCCCATCGCCGCCCCCTGCCCGCACCCGCCCTCACGAGGACCCTCACCGGAGCCGCCGGCGCGCTCCTCGCTGCCGCCGTCCTCGCCGCGCCGACAGCCGCCGTCGCGCTCCCGCTGTCACCCGCGATCATCCCCGCCGTGGTCGCGCAGCAGGAGCCCGCCGTCGTCGAGCAGCCGCAGCCGGAGTCGACCTTCGTCGAGCCGGCCCCGGTGGTGCCCGATCCGACGGCGACGAGCGGGATAGACCCGGTCACGGGATTCGCCATCAACACCCGCACCGGGTTCCTGGTCCACCCGCCCACCGGCTACCTGATCGAACCCGGAACCGGGCAGCTCCTGTTCGCCGACACGCTCATCTACACGAACCTGCGCTACGACGCCGAGACAGGGCAGGTCGTCGATCCCGCCGGCGGGACGGCAGCACCGGAGCCCGGTGCGGGTGGTCCGACGGCGACGGCGTCGTCCGCGCCCTCCGCCACCGCGTCGGCCTCGGCACCCGCCACGGTCACACCCACTCCCACGGTCGCTCCCGTACCCGTCGCGACGTCGGTCGCTCCCGTGGCGACCGCCTCGGCCAGTCCGACCCCGCGACCCAGCCGGTCGAGCACCCGCACGCCCTCGAGCAGCCCGGAGGCTGCGGTCGACGAGGAGCGCACGTCGTCCCTGGCACCCGCCGCCTGGATCGGTGCCGGCGTCGTCGCCGTCGCGCTCGCCGTCATCGGTGTGCTGGCCGCGCGCCGACGCGGACACCACCAGTCCTGACGCCCGAGCGCGGCCGGTAAGGTGCAAGATGTGAAAAATCTTCTGGTCACCGGCGGCGCCGGCTTCATCGGGTCCAATTTCGTGCACTACCTGATGGAGCACACGGAGGTCTCCGTCACGGTGCTGGACAAGATGACCTACGCAGGCAACCACGCCTCGCTCGAAGGGCTGCCCGCCGACCGCTTCGAGCTGGTGGTCGGGGACATCGCGGACGCCGCCGTGGTGGATCCGCTGACCGAACGGGCCGACGCCGTCGTGCACTATGCGGCGGAGTCGCACAACGACAACTCGCTGCACGACCCCCGGCCCTTCCTGGACACGAATATCATCGGCACCTACACGTTGCTCGAGGCCGCGCGCAGGTTCGGCACGAGGTTCCACCACATCAGCACCGACGAGGTGTACGGCGACCTCGAGCTCGACGATCCCGCACGCTTCACCGAGAGCACGCCCTACAACCCCTCGAGCCCGTACTCGTCGACGAAGGCCGGCTCGGACCTGCTGGTGCGCGCCTGGGTCCGCTCCTTCGGCGTCCGGGCGACCATCAGCAACTGCTCGAACAACTACGGGCCGTTCCAGCACGTGGAGAAGTTCATCCCGCGCCAGATCACCAACGTGATCGACGGCGTCCGTCCCAAGCTCTACGGCGAGGGCCTGAACGTGCGCGACTGGATCCACGCGAACGACCACTCCTCGGCCGTATGGACGATCCTCACCACGGGAGAGATCGGGCACACCTACCTGATCGGGGCCGACGGCGAGCGGAACAACAAGGACGTCGTGGAGCTGATCCTCACGGAGATGGGCCTGCCCGCCGACGCGTACGACCACGTGGCGGACCGCGCCGGCCACGACCTGCGCTACGCCATCGACTCGACGAAGCTGCGCACCGAACTCGGCTGGAGCCCGCAGTTCCACCACTTCGAGCAGGGCCTGCGCGACACCATCGCCTGGTACCGGGACAACGAGGACTGGTGGCGTCCGCAGAAGGCAATCACCGAGTCCAAGTACACCGAGCTGGGGCAGTGACGATGGGCCCCACCTTCTCGAAGCCGCTGGCCGCGCGGGAGACGCCGATCCCCGGCGTCGTGCTCTTCGACCTTCCCGTCCACGGTGACAACCGGGGCTGGTTCAAGGAGAACTGGCAGCGCGCCAAGATGACCTCTGCCGGGCTCGCCGATTTCGGTCCCGTGCAGAACAACATCTCGTTCAACGAGACCGCGGGCACCACCCGCGGGATCCATGCCGAGCCGTGGGACAAGTTCATCTCGGTCGCCACGGGACGCGTGTTCGGGGCATGGGTGGACCTGCGCGAGGGGCCGTCCTTCGGTGCCGTCTTCACGGCCGAGCTGGATCCGTCGACGGCGATCTTCGTTCCACGAGGCGTCGGCAACGCGTTCCAGACCCTCGAGGACGGGACCGCCTACACCTACCTGGTCAACGACCACTGGTCGGCCGACGCACAGGACCAGTACGTGTTCCTCAACCTCGCGGACGAGACGGCCGCCATCGACTGGCCCATCCCGCTGGGCGATGCGGAACTGTCCGAGAAGGACCGGAAGCACCCGCGCCTTGCCGAGGTCACGCCGCTCGCCCCGCGCAGAATGCTCGTTGTCGGTGCCGACGGGCAGCTCGGCCGGGCGCTCCGCGGCGCCCTCGCGGACCAGTCCTCCGTCGAATTCGCCGGACGCGCCGAGCTCGACCTCCTCGCTGGCGACCTCGACGGCGCACGACCCTGGGCGGCCTACGACACCATCATCAACGCGGCCGCGTACACCGCCGTCGACGCCGCCGAGACACAGGAGGGCCGCGCGGCCGCCTGGGCCGTCAATGTCTCCGGCGTGGCAGCACTCGCCCGGGTGTCCGCCGCCCACCGCCTGACCCTCGTCCACATCTCGAGCGACTACGTGTTCGACGGATCGCGGGAGCTCCACGACGAGGGGGAGCCCTTCAGCCCACTCGGTGTCTACGGACAGACGAAGGCGGCAGGCGACGCGATCGTCGCGACCGTGCCGCACCACTACATCCTTCGCACCAGCTGGGTCATCGGGGAGGGCAGCAACTTCGTCCGGACGATGGCGGGCCTCGCAGGCCGGGGCATTTCGCCGAGCGTGGTGAACGACCAGATCGGCCGCCTCACCTTCACCGAGGACATCGCCGGTGCCATCCTGCACCTGCTCGGCACGGGAGCGCCGTACGGCACCTACAACGTGACCAACGACGGTGACGCGCAGAGCTGGGCGGACATCGCGGCCGAGGTGTACGCACTCGCCGGCAGGGATCGCACCGACGTCACAGGCGTCAGCACGGCGGAGTACTTCGCGGGCAAGGATGCTGCGCCGCGGCCCCTGCAGAGCACGCTCGACCTGTCCAGGATCAAGGCATCGGGCTTCGCGCCGGCCCCGGCTTCACAGCGACTCGGCGCCTATGTCCGCGCACTCACCGGCTAGGATCTCCGGCGGGCCGGGCGGTCCTCTCAGCCCGGCCCCGTATCATTGACCCGAATCCGACCCGACCACAGCTCTTCGACTGGGGACCCCGATGGCACTGAACGACACCGACGCGCCCGTGAAACGAAGGCGTCAGCGCCATCCCGTGCGCACCACCCTGCTGGTCTTCGGTGCCCTCGTCGTCGTCGCGGCCCTCGTGGCCGGCGGCTACCTGTTCTCGCTCGCGCGATCCTTTGATGCAGGGTCCGAGACGATCGAGACGGCCTTCCCCGCGGAGGAATCTCGCCCCACGGTGGCCCCCGAGGCCGAGGGTGCGGTCAACATCCTGCTGCTCGGCAGCGATTCGAGGGCGACGCCGGAAGAGCTGGGCGATACGGCATCCACCGATCCTTCGGACAGCCGCGCGGACACCATGATGCTGATGCACATCCCCGCGGACCGCCAGGACATCCAGGTCATGTCCATCATGCGGGACACCTGGACGGACATCCCGGGGCACGGTGAGGCAAAGGTCAATGCCGCCATGGCTCTCGGTGGCGTACCGCTCGTGGTGCAGACCGTCGAAGGCCTGTTCGGCACACGTATCGACCACGTGGCCAGTATCGACTTCGAGGGGTTCGAGGGCCTCACCGACGCGCTCGGCGGGGTGCAGGTGGACAATCCTGTCGCGTTCCAGTCGAGCGGCAGCGAGGGTGAGTCCTTCGCGGCGGGACCGATCACGCTGCAGGGCGAGTCGGCGTTGAAGTTCGTCCGCGAGCGCTATGCGTTCAGCGACGGCGACTACCAGCGGGTGAAGAACCAGCAGCTGTTCGTCAAGTCGGTCATCAGCAAGGTGCTCACCGCGGATACGCTGACCAATCCGCAGAAGGTCTACGAGGTCGTCGACCAGGTGTCGCCGTTCGTGGCCGTGGACTCATCCCTCGACGCCGGGGCAGTCGGATCGCTGGCCGTGTCGCTCCGCGGCGTGCGAGGCGGCGACATCGACTTCTTCACGCTACCCAACCTCGGGACCGGCACCTCGGCCGACGGGCAGTCGATCGTGATCAAGGACGACGCCGCCATCGCGCAGGTTGCCGAGGCGCTGCAGGGCGACACCCTGGCCGACTACCTGGCGGCCAATCCGGAAGCCTCGTCGTGACGCGCGGAAGGTCTGCGCGGCGGACAGTAGGGTCCGCGCTGCTCGGGTTGTCCCTCCTGATGGCGCCTGTGGCGCCGGCGGTGGCTGACGAGCTCCCTCCTGCAGATCCCGCTCCGGTCACGCCCGGGCCGGTCACACCCGGTCCCGTCACCCCCGCTCCCGTCACCCCCGCTCCGGTCACCCCTCCGCCAGTAGTGGTCCCCGCGCCCGCCCCCGCGCCGGCGCCCGCTCCGGCCCCTGCGCCCGCTCCCGCACCTGCACCTGCACCGACTCCGTCGCCGGAGCCGTCAGAAGATCCCGCACGTGATGTCGATCCGGCGACGGGCTTCCAGATCGACCCCGGAACGGGATGGCTCATCCACCCGCCCACCGGATTCCTCATCGAGCCGGGAACGAACGTCCTGGTGATCCCCGGGTCCCTCGCCTACACCGCGTTCCGTTGGGATCCGGCGACCGACCTGGTGGAGGACATCCAGGAGGAGGAAGAGGAGGAGGAAGAGTCGCCGTCGCCGTCTGCCTCGCCGTCGACAGGGCCGAGCACGACGCCGACCGCAAAGCCGACGACGGAGAAGCCGACACCGACAGCGTCCGCCCGTCCCGCCGCGACACCTACAGCGTCCGCAACGGATGCCGCGGTGGTCAACTCGGACATGGACCAGGCCTCCAGCCAATCGATCGGCACGCATCCGGTGACCCGGGTGCTCGTCATCCTCCTGCTCCTGGGGCTCGGGGCGCTGTACTACAGGAGGCTGCGGTCCAATCAGGCCGCTCGATGACGCTATCGTCCCGGGTAACGCTAGGATGAGCGGGATAATCTGGTCTCGATCCGCGCTTGGGGGTTAGTCGGTTGCGCGTCATGCTCCTCACGCACTCCTACGCTCCTGAACACAGCCCTCCGCAGCGCCGCTGGACGCAGCTCGTCCGCTCCTTCAGGGCAACGGGCTGGGAGGTCGACGTCGTGACGCCCGTGGCGCACGCCCCGCACGGCAGGCGAACCCTCGCACGGCGACAGGCGGGCCGCCCCTTCCGGACCGACCTCGGCGATTTCGGCGAGAAGATCCGACGGGTGCCTTTCCTGTGGCACCGGACCACCCGGAGCGGACGGCTCATCAACCACCTGTTCTCGGCTGCGATGAGCATCCCGGCCGCAGCGCTCGCGCCCCGGCCCGACGTCGTCATCGTCACCGTGCCGAGTCTTCCCATCCTGGGGGCGGGATTCGTCGTCGCCCGCATGCTGCGGCGGCCCCTGGTCGTCGACATGCGCGATGCCTGGCCGGACATCGCCCGGGATGCACGAATCGTGCGTGGGAGCGCGAAGAGTCTCGCCGAACGGGCGATCATCGCCATCCAGGACCGCGCGGACCTCGTGGTGACGGTGACGTACGGCTTCGCGCACACTCTTCGCGAGCGCGGGTTGAAGAACGTCGCGACGGTCACCAACGGCATCGACATGGCGTCCATCAGGCCCCTGGGTCCCCCTGCCAGCCGGCAGGACCGGCTCGAGGTCCTCTACCTGGGGAACCACGGCGAAAGCCAGCGGCTCGACGTCCCTATCCGGGCCGCCGCCCTCGTCGGTCCGAGGATGCGGCTCACGCTCGTGGGTCACGGCGTGGAGCGGAACGGGCTCATGGCCCTCGCGAGGCAGCTCGATGCCCCCGTCGAGTTCCATCCTCCGGTCCACGGCCCTCAGATCATGGACTACTACGAGCGCGCGGACAGCTGCATCGTCACACTGCGGGACGACTGGAAGTCCTTCGACACCACCATCCCCTCGAAGACCTACGAGGTGCTGTCGGTGGGCCGTCATGTCACGGGCATCGTCAGGGGAGAAGCACGCAGCATTCTCGAGGAGGCGGAGGCCGGGCACGTCGTGGCCTCCGAGGCCAGGGCGGTCGCCGATCTGTGGATCACCCTCGCCGAGAACCGTGAACTGCTCCGGGTCGGTGAGCAGGGGAGGATCTGGGTGGAGAACAACGCCAACGTCCAGGCCCTGAGCCGCACCTACATCGACCTCCTCACCGAGGTAGCGGGGCAGCCCCGCCGGTGAGAGCAACCCGACTGATCGGCAACGTCCGGCTCGCCGCGTCGACCGCCGTGGCCCATCTCAGCGACGATCCTGTTCTTCTCGCCATGCAGGTCAGTCGCAGGCTTCCCGACGGCCTGGTCCGCCGGGTAGCGGGCGCAGCCGGCAGGATATCCGCGGCTCCGTGGATCCACATGCCGGTCGTGGAGGCGCTGTCCGCCCACCTGCTGGGCCGGAGCGCCACCGTGGGCTCGATCCTCCACAGAGCTGCTGCCGGCGGCACTCCCGCCGGATCCGCGCGCCGCCTGGCCGACGTCGCACTCGCGGCAGGCATGCTCGACGAGGCCGACGCGCTCCTGGCCCTTGCCGGCTCCGGTCCTGCAGCGGCAGGCCAGCGGGCGCGCCGGTACTGGTACGACGGCGACATGACCGGCGCCGTCCACGTCCTCCGGGAAGCAGGACGGAAGCGGCATGCGGAACGGCTTGCCGGCGAGGTGCGTGTCTTCGAGGGCTGGACGCCGACGCTCGGCGACGTGGAAGGCTACGAGCCGGCGGGAAGGACGGTCCTCCACCTTCTGACCAACTCGCTGCCCCATACCGGGAGCGGCTACGCACAGCGCACCCACTCCCTCCTCACGGCGCAGGCCGACGCCGGCTGGACCGTGCACGCGGCAACCCGGATCGGCTACCCGGTTCAGGTGGGGAAGCTCCTCGCGGACGACGTGGACCTGCTGGACGGCGTCAGCTATCACCGCCTGCTTCCCGTGCCGATGGCAAGGGGTTTTGACGAGCGCCTGCAACAGCAGGCCGAAGAGCTCCTCCAGCTCGCCCTGGCCCTCCGACCGTCCGTCCTGCATGTGACAACGCCCTTCCTGAACGGGATCGTGGTGGAGCAGGTGGCGCACGCCCTGCGCATTCCATGGGTCTACGAAGCGCGTGGCCAACTGGCTGACACCTGGGCCTCCACCCGCCCGGCACACGTGAAAGCCAGCGAACGCTATAAGCTCTTCACTGATCGAGAAGCACAGGTGATGCGCAATGCCAGCCTCGTGGTGACCTTAGGTGAGGCTATGAAGCAGGGGATTATGCGTAGCGGAGTGCCGCAGGAAAAGATCCTGCTGAGCCCCAACGCGGTGGGCGACGAGTACCTGGAGGACCCCCTGTCCTCGGCTGAGGCGCGGCACCTGCTGGGTCTGCCCGAAGACGGTCTCCTCGTCGGCACCGTCAGCAGCCTCGTCGACTACGAGGGACTGCACACCCTCCTCCGGGCAGTTGCGCTGCTCGTTCCGACCCACCCCGAACTCCGCTGCCTGATCGTTGGCGACGGCGCCGCGGCACCGTCGCTGAGGGCCCTTGCCGTCGAGCTGGGAATCGCGTCGCTGGTGACCTTCACCGGTCGTGTTCCCCGACACCAGGCGCGGTCCTATCACCAGGCCCTGGACATCTTCGTGGTTCCCCGCCGGGACCTCGACGTCACCAGCGCCGTCACGCCGCTCAAGCCGGTGGAAGCGATGGCATGTGCCCGCCCCGTCGTCGCGAGCGACCTGCCGGCCCTCCGCGAGATCGTGCGGGACGGCGTCACCGGTCTGCTGGTGCGGCCGGAGGATCCGGACCAACTCGCCGGGGCGATCCGGCACCTGGTGGACGACGAGTCGGTCCGTGTCGGCTTCGGCGCGAGTGGGCGTGCAGAAGTACTGGCGACGCGCATCTGGTCCCACAATGCGTCGGAGCTCTCCGACGCCTACCAGCACCTGGAATTGTCCTCCTGATGGCGAATGATGCCCAGGACGGGCAGGCCACGCCAGGACCAGCCGGAGTGGAGGTGGTGCCCGTCTCGACGGCGGGGCTGCTGCGTATCGGAGCCCGGCCCGGCCTCCTCGAATACCTGAAGCAGATCTGGAGCCACCGAGGCTTCATCGTCTACGATGCGCGCGCCAGGGTGAGCAGCGGCAACAGGAGGGACCGTCTGGGCAGTGCCTGGATGATCCTCAATCCGATCCTCAACGGTCTGACCTTCTACCTCATCTTCGGATTGCTGCTGAACACGAGCCGGGGCATCGAGAACTTCATCGGCTACCTGATCATCGGCGTCTTCCTCTTCCAGATCAGCGCGAGGGCGATCACCAACGGAGCCCGGTCCGTCCAGGCGAACAAGGCCGTCATCCAGGCCTTCAACTTCCCGCGGGCCACGCTGCCGATCTCGGTGAATGTGCGTGAGATCCTCGCCTCGGTGCCGGTACTCATCACCATGCTGATCCTCATCCTCATCTTCCCGCCGGCCGAGGACATCACGTGGCGATGGCTCCTGATCCTCCCGGCGCTCTTCCTCCAGGCGGTCTTCAACCTCGGAGTGGGGCTGATCCTCGCCCGGATGATCTCGCGCATCAACGACATCACCCATTTGTTGAGCTTCGCGCTGCGGGTATGGATGTATGCGTCGGCGGTGTTCTTCTCCTACGAGCGCTTCATCGAGCACGAAACACTCCTGACGATCGTCAAGCTCAATCCGCTGTTCAACGTCCTCGACATCGTCCGCGATTGCGTGCTGTACGCCACGCTGCCGTCCTGGGACTCCTGGGCGATCCTGGCCGCATGGGCCTTCGGCATGCTGATCATCGGCATCGTGTTCTTCTGGAAGGCAGAGGAATCCTATGTCCGAGAATAGGCAGGATGGCGACGGCGGGCGCATCCGTCCGACGGTGGTCGTCCACAAGGTCAGCATGCGCTACCACGTACCCTCGACCGAGGCGCACCAGGCAGTACCCGGTGGCGGGGTCGGCGGGCTGGCACGGAAGTTGCTCGGCCGGACCCCGCTCGTTCCGGTGGATGCCCTGAAGACCCTGTCCCTCGTTGCCCAGCACGGAGAGTCGATCGGCATCGTCGGACGCAACGGTTCGGGGAAGAGCACGCTCATGCGGCTCATCAGCGGGCAGAGCAACGCGACGAGGGGAGCGGTCTACGCGTCGAGCATTCCCGTGATGCTCGGGGTCAATGCAGCCCTGGTCCCGGAGCTGTCGGGAGATCACAACATCATCCTCGGGTGCCTTGCCATGGGACTTACCCGGGCGGAGATCGACGACAAGTTCGAGTCGATCGTCGACCTGTCCGGATTGGAGAAGGCGATCCACCTCCCCATGCGGTCCTACTCGTCCGGGATGTCCTCGCGGCTGCGCTTCGCGATCGCCGCCAGCGTGGACCCCGAGATTCTCCTGATCGACGAGGCCCTCAATACCGGAGACGCCCAGTTCCGCGAACGCAGCAAGGAGCGGATGAACGAACTCCGAGCCAAAGCGGGGTCCGTCTTCCTCGTGAGCCACAGCCTGGGCACCATCAAGGAGATGTGCACCCGTACCCTTTGGCTGGACCAGGGCGATCTCGTGATGGACGGGGACCCGGCGCTGGTCACCGCGGCCTATCTGGAGTACACGCGCCAGCTCACCAAGGGGAACTTCGACACCGCGGCGACGTTGCGTGAGGAAGCACGAAGCACCCTGGTCGTCACCGAGGTGGAAACCCAGGGTTCGGGGCGCAGGAAGGCATGATCGGCGGCGTTCCAGCCACTCCGGCCCACCTCCGTCGTGCACTCTGGCATCTGCGCCATGGGGGGCTGAAGCAACTCCGGACCTGGAGCGCCAGGGAGAAGGCCGATCTTTCCCACGCGATTCCCGGTGGACTGCGCGGGGCAGAGGGAGCCTGGAGTGGACGGGGGAGCCGCAGGCACCTTTCGTTCGCGGCGATGCCCGCCGGCCGCAGGCCTCCCCGTCGAAGTGAACTCCGCGTAGGGGTCATTCTCGACGAGTTCTCGTCATTTGCCTTCGGGTACGAGTGGACCCTGGTGCCCCTCGACCCGCGCCGCTGGCAAGAGCAGTGCGAGGCCGAACGCCTGGACTTCATCTTCGTCGAGTCCGCCTGGTCCGGCAATGACAGGCTATGGCGGGGCAAGCTGGGTGGTGCGGACGGTCCGGCTCCCGAGTTCCGTGACCTCATGGCCTGGTGCCGGGCGCACGGGCTGCCCACGGTGTTCTGGAACAAGGAGGACCCGCCCCATTATGCGGACTTCCTGGCCGCGGCGAAGCTCGCCTACTGGGTCTTCACGTCGGACGAGGGGCGCGTGGCCTCCTACCGCCAGGACCTTGGTCACGAGCGCGTAGCAGTGCTGCCTTTCGCCGCGCAGCCTGCCGTCCACAATCCCGTCCGCCCCGTGCACGGGCGGCACTCGAGGGACGTCGCCTTCGCCGGTATGTACTTCGCCCACAAGTACCCCGAGCGGAGGGATCAGCTGCAGCTCCTGCTGGGCGGGGCGATGGACGCTTCGCCGGGCATGAAGCACGGGTTGGAGATCTTCTCCCGGTTGCTCGACGGCGGTGCCGAGTACCAGTTCCCCGCACCGCTCGACGCCCGGGTGGTGGGAAGCCTCCGCTATGACCAGATGCTGACGGCCTACAAGGCCTACAAGGTGTTCCTCAACGCGAACTCGGTGGTGGACTCGCCGAGCATGTGCGCCAGGCGTATCTTCGAGATCTCGGCGTCCGGCACGCCTGTGATCTCGGCGCCCAGTGCTGCCATCCCCGAATTCTTCGCTGCAGGGGAGGTCCCGGTTGCAGGCACACGCCTCGAAGCAGCACACCTGGTGCGCGCCCTTGTCCGCAACCCCGAACTCAATGACCGCACGGCTCACCTGGCACAGCGGCGTGTCTGGACCGGCCACACCTACGCCCACCGTGCCGAACGCGTCGTCGCGGCAGTGGCGCCCGCCAGCAGTCGGCCCGTGGACCGCCCCACGCTGTCGGCCCTCGTGCCCACGATCCGCCGGGGACAGCTGGAGCACATCTGCCGGACGATCGGCAGCCAGATCGGCGTGCAGGCCCAGCTGGTACTCCTTGCCCATGGCATTCCGCTTCCCGAGCAGGAGGTCCGTGCCATGGCCCGGGCGCACGGAATCGCAGATGTCGTGTTCCTCGCCGAATCGTCCGACACCAGCCTCGGCGCGTGCCTCAACCGCTGCGCCGAAGCGGCGGACGGGCAGGTGCTCGCGAAGATGGACGACGACGACCACTACGGTCCGCAGTACCTCAGCGACCAACTGTTCGCGCTGGAGTATTCAGGGGCGGATGTGGTCGGCAAGCAGGCCCACTACATGCACCTCACCACGTCCGATGCCGTGATCCTGCGGTCGGGGGAGCGGGAGCACCGCTTCAGCGACTTCGTCATGGGCCCCACCATCGTGGCGCGCGCCGAACTCATGCGGGACAATCCCTTCCCCGATCTTCGACGCGGAGAGGACACGGCGTTCCTGCGGAACGCGTCAGCCGGCGGCGGGACCATCTACTCGGCCGACCGGTTCAACTACGTCCAGGTGCGCAACGGGTCGGGCCATACCTGGCAGATCGGTGATGCCGAGCTGCTCGCGACGGGCGATCTCAAGTTCTACGGAAGGCCATATGAGCACGTTGATATCTGAGCGGACGTCCGGCGCCCCTGAGCGGGCCGACGTCGTCGTCGTTGGTTTGGGCTATATCGGGCTGCCCACGGCAGCAGTTCTCGCCACCACGGGCTTGTCCGTGGTCGGGGTGGACGTCAACCAGGAAACGGTCGACGCCGTGAACAACGGCATCGTCCCCTTCGTGGAGCCCGACCTCGGTGTGCATGTGGCCGGTGCCGTGAGCCAGGGAGCGCTCAGTGCCGCCACGAAGACTCCGCCGGCCGGTGCCTACATCGTCGCTGTCCCGACTCCGTTCATGCCGGACAAGAGCGCGGACCTGTCCTACGTCCGTGCGGCCGCGGAAGGGATAGCTCCACAGCTCGAGGGCGGAGAGCTGGTCATCCTCGAATCGACCTCCCCTCCAGGTACCACCCAGCGCCTCGGTGACTACCTCCTCGAGCTACGGCCCGATCTCAGCCTCGACGGGGTGGACGGCAAACCCGTAGTGCATCTGGCGCACTGTCCGGAACGGGTGCTCCCCGGCCGGATCATGATCGAGATCGTCACCAACGACCGCGTGGTCGGTGGGCTGACTCCGCACGCAGCCGAGGCTGCCCGGCAGCTCTACCAGACGTTCTGCCAGGGCGAGATCCACATCACGGATGCGGCGACGGCCGAGATGAGCAAGCTGGTGGAGAACGCCTACCGGGACGTGAACATCGCATTCGCCAACGAGTTGAGCATCATCAGCGAGAACCTGAGCATCGATGTCTGGGAGCTCATCCGTCTCGCGAACCATCATCCGCGTGTCAACATCCTCAGCCCGGGCCCGGGTGTCGGCGGGCACTGCATCGCCGTCGACCCCTGGTTCATCGTCGCCGCGGACCCGGAGAACTCGACGCTGATCCGCACGGCGCGCGAAGTCAACGACAGCAAGCCGGGGCACATCGTGAACAGGATCCTTGCTGGGATCGAGGGCCTGGCCGAACCGGTCGTCGCCTGCCTCGGACTTGCCTTCAAGGCGAATATCGACGACATCCGGGAGTCTCCGGCTGTGGAGATCGTGCAGCGCGTCGCGGCTGCCGCACCACATGCTCGCCTTTTGGTGGCAACTCCGTTGAGGGACAGGCGGAACCTTCCTTCGGTCGTCTCCGGGATCGCCAACGTGGAGTGGTGTGAGATGCAGGACGGCGTCGATGCCGCCGATGTCGTGGCTCTGCTGGTGGACCACGATCGGTTCCGGGAGATTCCAGCCGAAAGTCTCGAGGGCAAGGTAATCGTTGATACACGAGGATTCTGGGGGAAGAAACATGTCTGAGTCAGCAGATGGAGTGCACACGGCGACGGTCTTGCCGGCGGGTCGGCACTTTGCGGTCACCTGGAGCCTACCGACGGAGTTCGCAGGGCGGACCAACGCGATGCTCCACAGGTCGCGCGCATTCGCCGAGTTCGGCGGACGGCCCGTGGATATCCTCACCTTCGACGATTTCCGTGATTATGCGGATATCCGGTCCCAGCTGTCGAGGGAGGGTTTTCTCTCGGACGGCACGTCGGTGCTGAATTTGTGGGAGGACCTGCCGACGATGGCGAAGGGACTCGACGGCCCAGAGGCGGGTCAGGACTTCGTCGATTTCGCACCGCTTGCGACATGGTCGGGACCTGTCACGGACCTCGACGGCCCCCACCCCCGCCGCGCCCGGTACGCGATCGACGGCACCTTGCTGCAGGTCGATCATTTCCGTACGGACGGATCGCTGCTTCTCTCGGATCGCCACGACGCCCATGAGCATGGAGCCCATGGCGGGCGTTCCCTCATTCTTTGCGACGACGACGGCCGGCCACTCAGGCGCTACGGCTCGTCGTGGGGCCTGTATCGCGCCTGGCTGGAGTTTCTCGTCGGGGATGCTCCTGCCTGGTTCGTCATCGACAACAAGAACACGGCGCGCTTCATGGCCACCTTCAGGCGCGAGAACGCGGTGTTGTTCTATGTCGTCCACGAGTCCCATCTGGTATCGCACGCCGATGGGTTCGCGTCCGAGCTGACTCCATCGGCACAGGAGGTGTTCCCTCACCTGGACCGTTTCGACGGTGTCGTCTTCCTGACGGAGCATCAGGCCGCGGATGTCCACCAGCGCTACGGGGACATCGGCAATTCGTTCGTTCTACCGAACAGCCGGAGCATCGACGCGGGGGCTGATCCCAGCGAACGGCGCACACCCGGTCGTGGTATCCAGGCGGCAACCCTGAGTCGCCGGAAGCGCGTCGACCACTCGATCCGGGCAATCCACCGCGTCCGCTCATCCTCCGACCTCCCGGTACAGCTGGATGCCTTCGGGGATGGCTCCCAGCGCGAAGCTCTCGAGGGTCTCATCAGCGAATTGAGTGTCGGAGATATCGTGCGACTGCGCGGACACAGCAAGAAGGTCCGCTCGGAATTCCAGACCGCGTCCTTCTCCCTCCTGACGAGCACGTCCGAGGCAATGGCGCTCGTGCTTGTGGAGTCCATGGCGGCCGGATGCATTCCGATCACGTACGACATTCCCTACGGTCCGGCAGCCGTCATCGACTCCGGTGTGAACGGCTTCATCGTGGAGCAGGGAAACGTCGAAAAGCTGGCTGACTGCATCGCATCTTTCCTGGCCCTGCCCGAGGACGAGCAACTCGCCCTGCGCGTCGCTGCCTTGGAGCGGGCTCAGGACTTCTCGGATTCCTCGGTCGTCTCGAGATGGGCCGAGGTGATGGGGGAGGTATGGGAACGCAAACATCGGACGCCAGTCGCCTTCACTGTTGCCATCCCTTCCTCCGATTACTGCGTCCGATCCGGTGGGCGGCTGCGGATCGAAGTCCTGGCGCAGGTGGCATCCCACGACACCGCTCTTCCGGAGGCGCCAACCTTCTTCTGTACGATGCGGGCACGCCAGCAGCAGGACTTCTTCCGGGTCGAGGCGAGCGAAGCCGTCATGACCGCGGAGGGGGCATACCGCCTACAGTTCGACTTCGATCCGGCCGCGACTCGATCCCTCCGACCCAGTACGGTCGACTTCACGCTGGAATCACGCTGTGCCGGCAGCCGTGCCACGACGAGGGTGCCGCTGCACGGCGACCCCGTGTCACTCCAGGTCTATGCCACCCGCCACGGCAGTATGAGCATGGTTCTCAGCTAGGCACTGGCGGCAGCGCAGATAAGATCCAACACGAAAGGCACTACACTCCTATGCTGCACTCCGGCGCGGTTCCTGGCCAGCACGTCCTGCCCGATGGGTACCACTGCGCGGTCACCTGGGGCATACCCTTCGATTACGGAGGCATGACCAGTGCGATGCTCCGTCGGTCGAGAGCCTTCGTCACGGAGGGCGGGCAGCACGTCGACGTGCTCACGTTCGATTATCAGCCGGACTATCCGGACATCGCCTGCGAACTTGAGGCGGGCGGGGCGATGATCCCAGGCATGCGGCTTCGCAACCTCTGGGACGAACTCCGGTCCCTGCCGGACACGACACTTGGATCCGCCCGGTCAGCGCCGCGCGTGAAAGGCGAGTACCAGCCTGTCGCTCCTGGCGAGGGCGAGGCCAAACTCTTCGCAGGAGAGCTGCGGAGGCGGGTACGGTATGACGCGACGGGCGCCGTCGTCCTCCAGATCGACTATTTCAGGGAGGACGGGTCGGTGTACGTGTCCGACCGCCGGGATCTTGCCGAATTCGGCACGGAGGGGGGCCGTCTTGTCACCCTGTGCGACAGCAACGGGCTTCAAGTGGCCTCCTGGAACCAGATGTGGCCCCTGTACCTCTTTTGGCTGGATGTCGTGGTCGCCGGTCGGGAGACCTTCATGATCGTCGACAGCAAGTCGACGGCCAACTTCATCACGCGCTACCGCAGGCCCAACGTCATCACCATGCATCTGGTCCACAACTCGCACATGGCTGCCGGCCAGCTGCCGCCGCACGGGGAACTGAGCCGTGTCCGTCGATACACCTTTGAGCGCCTGTCCTCCTTCGACGCGGTGATCTTCCTGACAGCCGCGCAGAAGCAGGATGTCAATGACGTGTATGGCGCCCCGGCTTCTACCGGCGTGGTGCCGAACAGCACCGAACTCGTGCCGTTCGATCCCGCTCAAGAGCGGGACTCCGGCGTCGGCGTCATGCTTGCGAGCCTGAACGGACGGAAGCGCGTGCAACACGCCATCAAGGCGATGCGGACGGCGAGGGACTCGGGGACCGACTGCAGTCTCACGATCTTCGGTGACGGGCCCGACCGCGGCCGGTTGGAGCAACTCGTCGACGAGTCGGGCCTGGCGTCCTCGGTTCACCTGCCGGGCTTCAGTGAGACTGCACGGCGCAACCTGTGGTCCGCATCGTTCACGTTGCTGACGAGTACCACGGAGGGACTGCCTCTGGTCCTGCTGGAGGCGATGAGCGGAGGCTGCCTTCCCATTGCCTACGACATCCCCTACGGTCCGGCGGATCTCATCGAGGATGGAGTCAACGGATTCCTGGTTCCACCGGGCGATGTGGAGGCCGTGGCGCAGCGTATTACGAGGATCGCAACGTCGTCATCCGATGAATTGCGCGCTATGCGCGAAGCAGCGCGCGGTACGGCTGAACGCTTCTCGGATTCTGAGGTCACCGCCCGGTGGGGCCGTGAGATGCACCTTGCCGTGGACCGCAAGCTCGAGGAGAGCGAAGGCGTCTCCTGAGCTCACCCAGCGCACGGACGATCGGACGAGAACGGCGCACCCTCCTTGCAGGAGGATGCGCCGTTCTCGCGGGCCGACGTGGTGTCAGGGCAGTCCGACGTCCACCCGGATCATGTTGTGATCCGAGGGAATGACGCCGACGAAGTTCCCGTACGCGTCGACGTTCACAACCGTCTCCCATTCGGCAACCCTCATCTTCGAGGTGAAGATGTAGTCGAGGTACGTACCGTTTCCGTAGTCGTTCCGTGCGTTGGCCAGGCGCTTGAAGGCGTTGAAGCTGTCGTAGAACGTCCCGATGCGCGATTCGACCGTTGCGCCGGAACTCGGCTGGTCCGTCGCGTACGTATTACCCAAGGGGTCCACGTAGCCCGCTGCCGTGAGGACGTCGTAGGGCACGTTCGCCGGATCGGTCCACTTGTGCGAGTTCAGGTCCCCGGTGATGAGAACGGGAAGGTTCTCCGGATTCCTCAGCCCGATCTCAGCGAGAACGCTCTTGGTCTGCTGGTCGCGGAGTGACTGGTAGTCGGCTCCACCTCCGGGCTGCAGGTGGGCGTTGGCGACGAAGAACTTCTTTCCGGTGGATTTCTGCCGGAAAATCCCCCACGCGACGTAGCGGCCGTTGTCCTCGCCGGAGAGTGACGGCAGGGCGCGTGAGCCTTCGGTGATCAGATCGACTGTGTTGGGGTTGAAGAGCAACTTGGTGCCCTGCGAAGCCCCCTGGTACTGGTAGATACAGTTCGTCGGCGTCGTGTGGTTCACGCAGTTGTTCCGCTTGGTGTTGGTCAGCTTGTAGGGAGCGCCGCTGGCGACCAGGCGCTCGGCAAGGTCCTCGAACTGCGAGACGCCGCCGGGTCGGGGGTCGTCCTTCAGCCAGCCCTGCGAGGCCTCCTGGACGCCCAGCACATCGGGGAGTTGATTCTTGATGCTCGAAACCACAGCGCTCCGACGATCTGCCCACGGGAGCTCGTTCGGATCGCCGGCGAAGCAGTTTGCACACTTCACGTTGTAGCTGGCAACCCGGAGCGGATTGGTGACGGGCGCCAGCACGGTCCGCTCGGTGGTTTTGGCGGTGATGGCGCTGGAGTAGGGGCTGAGGCTGGTGGTGCCGTCGGCGGAGATGGCGGAGACCCGGAAGTAGTAGGTGGTGTTCGGGGTCAGGCCGCGGA